>JAUZOF010000679.1 GCA_030706585.1 Bacteroidota bacterium | reverse complement strand
CTGCAAACTGGCCAAAGCCGCGGCGACTAATGCCGAAAGCACCAAACCGACAGCCCCGGGAGGAAGCTGAGTACTGATAAAATAAGGAAATACTTTGTCGGCATTTATATCAGCCGGAAGTGATGCGGTTCCTGAATTGTAAAACACGAACAATAAAGCTCCGATTAGCATAAACAATGTCCAAACCGAAACACTGGCAAATACACCGATGTAAGCAGCTTTTTTGGCATCTTTATCCGATTTGGCAGCGAGGTAACGTTGTACGATGGTTTGGTCAGTACCGTATTTCTGGAGTGCATAAAATGCACCGTTGATTACCATAACCCAGAATGTCAGTTCTGATAAGCTGAAATCGTAAGGACCTACATCTATTTTACCCATCGTGAATGCCTTACCCAATGTGACCATAGGGCCGCCTTCGGGACGGAACAACAGGATGCCCAGACACAACAGGCCACCGCCAATCAGCATGAAGCCCTGAATCACATCCATCCAGATCACCGCTTCCATTCCCCCCAACACGGTCAGGGTGATGATCGCGATACTCAACACCAACATAACGGTAAGCACATGATATCCGGTAAAACTGCTCAATGCAATACTCACCAGGTAAAGCACCGTACCCATTTTGGAAAAGTGGGTAAGCAAAAACGCCACTGAGCTATACAAACGGGCAAATACCCCGAAGCGTCGCTCAAAATACTCGTAGGTACTCAGGCGGATTACTTTACGGAACAAAGGAACAATAAATCCAATCAAACCCACCAAGACAATGGGAACCATAATCCCCTGAACCAACAGAATCCAGTTCGATTTATAAGCCGCTGCCGGATAGGCTAGGAAAGTAACGCTACTTAAAAGTGTTGCAAAGATGGAAAGACCGATCGCCCAGGCAGGAATAGTCTTGCTCCCGGCAAAGTAACGGTCGGAACTCTTCTGTCTTCTGGCAAAATAGAAACCTGCTCCGATAGTAAAAAGCACCGATGCGATGACAATGATTACATCTATCAGGTGTATAGGACTTTGATTCATTTCGTTAGATTATTCAGATTAATAGATGGTACTCAATTAGACCAGTTTGCTTTTCAGTTCTGCAAAACGGGCTTTAACAACACTTACTTCTTCAGCCGAAAGTTCGGTCAAAGGTGGCATCATTGTCGTTCCACAAATGCCTTCACCATCCATCAACACCTTCAATGCAGCCAAAGACTGACCCAATGTTCGGTCTTTCTGATAGATTACCGCCACTTCATCGGTTAAGTCCTGATAATGTTTGGTTTTACCCCAGTCATTCTGAAGTGCAGCTTCATATAATTTACCGTACAATTCAGGTACAATATTTCCAGTACTTGGCACAATACCATCAGCGCCTAATTCAAGACTTCCATAGCTTTGAGCTCCCCAACCACAGAAGTATGCAAAATCCGCACGATCTTTATAGGTTTCGATACACTCCTTCATGCGATCAGCATCACGTTCCGAGTCTTTCAGCCCCCAGATGTTTGGGTGGTTGCTCAATGTTTTTACCACATCAAGAGGAATAGACATCTGAGTGGTTGCTTTGATGTTATACACCATCACCGGACCTTTGACCTGGTCAGCCAGCTGGATGTAGAAGGCAGTCATTTGCTCAGGAGTCAGGATGTAATAACAGGGAAGAGTAGCCACTACCACATCAGCGCCCAGTTCGATGAATTTATTGCCTCTTTCGATAAGGTCAGATACCTGATTGCCCACCAATCCGGCATACACGCACTGGTTCTCGCCTTTTGCCGCCACGGCAGCCTCCACAAAACGAAGGCTCTCTTTTTCTGAAATGGAAGAAGATTCGCCGGTTGTGCCCAACACCAGCGGATGAATGCCTTGATCGGCAAAACGTTTCATGATCCCTTTTACAGCTTCTGTATCTACTGTAAAGTCTGGTTTCAGTGGAGTTATCATCGGCACCACAACGCCTGAAAATCGTTTTTGCATTATCTTATTTGTTTGGTTAAATAAAGTCTGTATCGTCGATGCCGGGGGTAATGCCAGTGCATACCATTCAGCAGTACAAAATTAACTGATACCTCCCCCTTCAAGCATACAGAGAATTTCCAAAAACGTACTCAAATTGACAAAATGAACCATCTGGTCGTCAGGCACCGGAAATGAATCAAAACTTAAACCGCTGATTATTGGTTCATTCACCCTGACGGCTTTGATTTCGGTCGAAAATGACTACCTTTGCAACCCAATTAAAAATCAAGAAACGATTATGAGTGAATTTCCAAGCTGTCCTAAATGTAATATGGACAACACCTACTTCGATGGAGTAATGAATGTATGTCCTGATTGCGGTCACGAATGGACAGGAAGCGAAGAAGAGTCTGCGCAGGATAAT
>JAUZOF010000678.1 GCA_030706585.1 Bacteroidota bacterium | reverse complement strand
CGCAGGCGAGATCATCAAGCATCGCAAAACGCCTCTACCGGTTACCAACTGCAAGGCAGTTACAGAAAACCACGATACCCATCAGGCCCATGTGCTGATGGGAAGCAGGGGATACAGTCTGCACGATAAGAATCGCCTGGCCTTGTATATGGTTAATAACATCCTTGGTGGTCCGGGTATGAACAGTCGCCTCAACCTTGCCCTGCGCGAGCGTCACGGGTATGTCTATTCCGTAGAATCGACCCTGACTTCCTATACCGATACGGGGGTGTTCGCCATCTATTTTGGCTCCGATCCAAAAAACCGGGACAAGTGCATCCGATTGATTGACAAAGAGCTGGCATTGTTACGTAATAAAAAAATAACATCGCTTCAGCTTAATGCTGCTAAAAAGCAATTGATGGGACAATTGGGCGTATCAGTGGATAATAGGGAAAGTCTGGCGTTGGCGGTCGGCAAATCCTTCCTCCATTTCAATAAGTTTGAAAGCCTCGAAGAGGTTTATCATCGCATTGAGACATTGACCGCTGAGCAGTTGCTGGAGACCTCGAATGAAATATTTGATCCGAAGCATATGTACACGCTTATGTTTGAGTAAAAGCAATATAGAAACATGAAATATAGTCAACCCGTTTTGAATTGCGAATAAAGACGGTTATTGATATTAGCTCCGTGATATTTGGCATCGCCGATATTATTTGCACGCCAATGTAATGAATATCATCCTTAGGATAAATATCAACTTCATATCATATAGCATACTGTCTGTTTATTAAACCTAATTGTTTCGCAATTCAAACTGGTACTACTATAAAACGAAATCCGCAAAGAAAGTGTATTGATACACAGTCTTTGCGGATTTCGTTTTAGGATTAGGTATTACTTACTGCACCTATAAGGCAGTCTAACTGAGTAGTCAGTACTCTTATAAGAGGAGTAAAATAAGAGATCTAACAGCCTATTAACAGAGATATAACACTATATATAGGTGTAATATACCTGTTATATCTCTGTTTTATCCCTGTTTTATCCCTGTTTTATGTCTGATATATATAGCCCCAAACTTAACCTGACAATGACTTAACCTATTCATTACTCAGGAAGACAGGTTGAGACGAAAGAAGATCTACTTCTTACTGCGATAGATATCCCAAGCAATCCAGTCCACCACATCGGTTGCAAAATTTACCTGACGCATGGAAGTAAAGAGTGAACTGATATTGTCGATTGCCGCACCTTCAAGGTCAGTCAGCGTACTGCTGGTACCATCATCGAAGGTGATCTTCAGGTCTCGGGTTTTGTGGGTGAACGATGGGTTTGTAGTATCGGTCGTTTTATTGATTACTTCAACCTTTGATTTGGCCTGGAGCACTCCTTTGACATAAACTTTGGCGCTGTCAAGCGTCTGTCCTTTTCCCATGGCTCTTACGATCTGGACATCGCCTATGGTCAATGAGTATGACCGTTCCCGATACCAGGAGGTTGTGCTGGTTCTGGTAGCAGTGTATTTTTCTTCATAGAGCGTAGTACCGCCTTTGGAAATGGAATAACTCGATACAGCCGTATCTCCGGAAGAAGCGTAACATTTGGTTACATATCCGCTGGGGAAATCAAACTCTGAAAGATAATCGTAGCCGTTTACGTAATTGAGGGTTGACCAGATTTTCAAATTACCGGCATCCACATCCTTAATTTTGATACCTGAAGCTAACCGGTAATCATATCCCACGAAGGGCCTGAATTTATACAGGTAGTCCGAGACACTGATTACATAGTTGTTGGTCAATAATGTATCGCTGGGCGAATAGGTAAATAACGTTCTCGGTGACTCTACCTTTTCCTGAGGCAACCTGACAATCATTAATGAGTTTGATGCGGTTTTGGAGAAATAACGCTGACTGGAAATCGGCCCCCATTTTGTAGAAGGGACTTTATAGTCATACACACCGGATATATCTGAAAGTAATATCTGGTTGGTCAGCAAAGAATCCACCGGGGAAGTTGTTGCACTTTTCAATGAGCTATTGTTAGTCAGGACCTGAAAACCGGGTGAAGATGTAATTTCACTTAATGCGGAGTTCAGATTTTGAACACCGGCCGTAAGTGATGATTTCAGATTACCTGAATCGGATGAATTCAATACATCTGATTGGGAGCAACTCCACAAAAATGTGCTAAACAATAGCAATGCCGGATAAAAGACTTTTGACTTCATAAAAAACATTTTTAAAAGGGTTGATACATTAATCGTCTGTACAAATACGACCGCAACCTGTCATCAGGATTTCGGTAGGTAAAGATACAAATAGATAAACGGGATTATTTTCATTTTCAGATGTTTAAACGGCTAAATAATCCTAATTTAATAGATCTGCAATCCGATG
>JAUZOF010000677.1 GCA_030706585.1 Bacteroidota bacterium | reverse complement strand
ATAATACCGGTTCCGGCCAGTGTACCGCCTGCATTTACGGTTACCACTCCGGTACCCAAACCGCTTCCGGTTGTGTTATTTACCATCAATGTACCGCCATTTACGGTCGTTCCTCCGGTATAGGTATTGCTGTTGGTCAGCGTCCAGGTTCCAGTTCCCTCTTTGACGATGGCCGCCACAGCGCCCGTTCCGCTATATTGGGTATTATTAATTACGCCGCTGAAGATGGAGTTGGCATTCAGTCCACCCACCAACCAGGTAATCGTACAGGCAGAAGTACCTCCGGCACCCAGGACAGAGGTTGCACCTCCGGTAAGGTCTCCGACCGGAATCTTCACATTGGCTGAAATCGGGTACATCATGGTAACCAGGTTATTCAGATACACTTTAGCCAAAGGAAGACCTTTCGTGTTATATGGAATGAAATAACCGCCATCTGCATCGGTCGTCACGTTGATTGTACCGGCAAACTTAGAGGCGTCGGATTGCAAATAGTTTCCGATATAATTGGTGTAGTAGTTCAGAGTACCGGCACCTGTTAACGACCCTACGATTGTGGACTTTCCATCTGTCTTCAACGTACCTGTAGCACCCGTTGGTACTACAATGTTCCAACTTGAAGTATTGGATGTGGTATTACTGTCAAACATAGACAGAGTTCCGCCTTTGAAGGTGATGGTATCACCACCGGAACCCAGCCCACTGGTATTGGCAACATCTGTAGCGAGTGTGAGTGTACCGGCGTTGATTTGGGTACCACCTTTGTAATCACTTGCCACAGAAAGCGTCAGACCTCCGGCACCCTCTTTGGTCAGTTTACCTGCTCCGGTCAGTTTTCCGGTTGTGGTCAAAGTAGCCGAAGGAAGTACTACAGAAAAGGTTCCTCCATTTTGTCCCACGGAGAATCCACGGTCAGTTGAAGCCGTAGAACCGGTATAGTTTATCCGGCCTCCGTTCATCTGGATGTTTGCCGGAGCATTGGTTGCTGCACCGATTGCAGAAGCAACACCTCCGTTTGTCAGAGAGCTAAATTCAAGAATGCCGCCATTAATATTTGTTTGACCGGTATATTTATTTGAAGTATAAATGCTCAACTTGCCAGTTCCATTTTTAGTCAACCCTCCTACCCCGTCAATATATCCGGTTCCGCTGAATGAATATCCAGCAGAAGCATCCACTTTCACGGTAGCGGGTAATACTCTTTCACCGATAACAACTGATTTTGTTGTTGCATTATCATTGAACGTTACGGTATCATTCGACATAAAAGTCTGGGCGCTTGTATTTTCAATCCAGTTGGCCGTTTTAGCCACGTCCCAACTTGTATTCACGCTTCCACTCCACACCAGATTGGAGGGAGCTTTCACCCGTAATATGATATCGCCGTTTTGATTCAATAACACATAACCCAATGAAGAAGGAATACCCGTAATTGTAATTTTAGCCAGGTCAGAAGGCACAGCACCTGAACAGTGCATGATTCTATAATCACCGGCTTTAATGGAACCATTAACCCCGTTGATCGCAAAAGTGCTTTTTCCAGAGATGGTCCAGTCTCCATTTACCATGATGGTATCATTTGCCACTACATTTCCGGCTGTGTTCATCACGATATCCAGGTTGTAGGTTACAGCTCCAGACTCTTTCAGGGCTTTGGCGAAAGTCATTTTTGCAGCCTCTCCTGTAGTAGTTCCCGGGCTCAGGTTGGTATTATTGGCCAATGTAACATTGTTTCCAAAGACACCTTTACCTCCAAGTTTGACAAATGATTTGATATTAACCTCACTGTTTGATAACACGCCATTGTTATAAAAATCACCTGACCAAACAGTTGTTGCTCCGGTGTAGCTGTTGTTGTTATTTAGTGTCAAAATACCAGAGGCCACTTTCTTCATCGTCATATCTCCGGTTAACTCACCATCACCCGAAAGGGTTACGTTATAGGGTGAATTAACCTTTACATTGGCCGGTGTCAGACTTCCGGATACAGAAACCGCGGCATTTGCTCCGGCAGAAACATCAAACAGCACGCCATCTCCATTTTTGAATGTCGATACCTGGCTCAGGCTGTCAGTCCAGGAAGCCGTTGTATTATTATCCCAGATGGTACCGCTTTTCCAGCGTTTTTCACCGTTATAGGCTGCTGACGGTGGAGGCGTATCCATATCGTCCCCGATATAAAAGCCTGCGTGAGGCGGCTGGTTATAACCTGCATTTTGACAAGCGATAGCATCGCGGTATTGGGCATCATGCATCAGTGTGTACAGCTTGTTTGTAGTTGCTATCGTTGTGGTATAAATACGAAGTTTTGTATTATCGCTGGTACGCAGAATCAACTCTTCGCGCCAGTCTCCGAGGATGTCAGCAGAAAGGTTTGGAGTCGCCTTTGTACTGTT
>JAUZOF010000676.1 GCA_030706585.1 Bacteroidota bacterium | reverse complement strand
TAAGAAAAATGTGAATGTTGTAAGATGAAGACGATGATTTGTTCTTCTTCTATACACTATTGTTTCCCACTGAATCAATTGGAAAGATGAGTTTCGTTGATGTCAAGCTACAGTGCGGCTTAAATTTTCGTAAAATTTGCACTAAATAACAGTTCGTGAGAGGTTTGCGATTCGGGGGCGCAAGACCCATGGATACGGCGATCTTCGTGTTGCCGGGTAGACCAACGCTTCTGCGATAAAGTCCCACGAACGAGCGATGATACATTTGTAAAACGGTTAATTAAATAAAGCATTGTAAAGTCAGAATTAAAATGGGGAAACTGTTTCTTGTAGTAATCTTTGCATTGATCGGATCAATGTCAATGTCTCAAAATGTACCGAATTGTGCTTATCCTTTCGATCCGGTAATAAAACCAAATCAGCATATAACTCCAGGTGAAATCATTGAAAAAGAGTTCTCTGCATCTAAAATATATCCGGGTACGAGCCGTAAATATTGGATTTATATTCCTGCCGGCTATACGCCTGCAAAACCGGCTTGCCTTTATGTCAGCATGGATGGAATTTTGCTTAATGCACCCATTGTTTTTGATAATTTAATAGCCTCGGGCCAAATGCCCGTTACAATAGGTGTTTTTGTTGGTCCAGGCGAGGTTAAAGATAGTGACAATAATACTTTACGGTTTAATCGCAGCAATGAATTCGACAAAACAGATGGCACCTTTGTTCGTTTTTTGTTGGAAGAATTACTTCCTGATGTGGAAAAGCAAAAAACGAAAGATGGCCGGACGATTCTGTTTTCCGAAGATGCAAACGACCGGGCAATTGCCGGACTCAGCAGCGGTGCTATTTGTGCATTTACGGCAGCCTGGCAACGTCCCGACAAATTTAGTCGCGTATTTAGTGCTGTTGGAACTTATGTTGCGATGAGAGGTGGAAATGAATATCCCGCATTAATCCGGAAAACAGAACCGAAACCAATACGAATCTTCTTGCAGGATGGTATGAACGATGTCTGGAATCCGTTGTTTGGTCATTGGTATGAATCGAATTTACTGATGGAGTCTGCATTAAATTTTGCAGGTTACGAAGTAGAACATAATTGGGGTCGCGGTAAACATGATGTTATTCATGCATCCAAAATATTCCCCGATGTAATGCGTTGGTTGTGGAAAGGATATCCTGCGAGAGTTCAAAAAGGCAACTCACTGAACGACATGTTGGCCTCTATCCTTTTGCCGGACTCTGACTGGAAAGAGATCGACTCCCGAATTTCTCCTTCCGGTCAACTCTTTACCGATGAGGCAGGGAATGTCATTTTTCAAAATCAGGAAGGATTTGTTTGTAAAGTAGATTCCAGCCATGCCATTACATCCTGGTTAAAACTATCCAATGATGAAAGATTAATTGGCACTGATGGTAATGAACTGTTTATTGCTACTTCTAACGGAACAATTAAGAAGGGATCCACAACGAAAAACAATATTATTGCAAAAGGAATTCCGCATGTCAAAGAGCTTCTGGTAACTTCTGAAAAAGATATTTACCTGTTGCAGGAGAACTCCCAAAATGAGAATAATTTATATTTGATTCGACACAATAAAATTACAAGGATAAAAAATAATCAGCCCGGTTTGGGGAGTGAAATCGCCATTAGTCCGGATCATAAATTGTTGATGCAGAATGAAAAGAATTCGCAATGGATTTACAGTTCTGTGATTGATGAAGAAGGGAACCTGCTGTATGGACAACGTTTTTATTGGTTGCATAATACAGATAATTTTGATTTTACGGAAAATGGGAACATGACATTCGATATAAACGGTAACCTCTATGTAGCCACTACAATGGGAATTCAGGTTTGTGACATGAATGGTCGTGTCCGGGCAATATTGTCGTTGCCTTCTGGTCGTGTTTCATCACTCATATTTGGAGGTAAAAATCATACTATGCTGTATGCGGTATCAAACGGTAAGCTTTTCTATCGTAAAATGAATGTTTCCGGGGCGCAGCCATGGATGTTACCAATAAAAATAAAATCACAGGGAGCAGGATAATGAAACGATAAAATCAGGTGTTGCTGAATAGTCCTTTGCTACAGTTGCGAGTTGGAATTAACTCCTTTTAGTCGTTCAACGATGTTTTGCATGCCCCATGGGTGCGGCTACCTCCGGGTTGACGGTATGCTAAATGTATAATAGGGCGGAGCCGAAATAATTCAGTAAGTTTGCAAAAAATATTTCCGCATGAAGATCCTGCTTGTTACTCCTCCGCTTACCCAGCTCAATACACCATATCCTGCTACCTGTCATTTACAGGGCTTTCTCCGGTCACGTGGAATTGATGCCGGACAGATGGATTTGAGTATTGAACTAATTGAGCATCTTTTTACAAGAGATCAGCT
>JAUZOF010000675.1 GCA_030706585.1 Bacteroidota bacterium | reverse complement strand
GATGTCATCAAACGGCCTATCAAATTATGGTTACCGATGAAGCCGGACAAAAAGTGTGGGATTCGGGCAAAACGCCAAGTGATGTTTCGTTAAACATTACCTACACCGGAAGCCCGTTAAAACCAAGTACACGCTATAAATGGCAGGTTTGGGTTTGGGATGAAGAACAAAAACAACATTTGGCAGAATCGTGGTTCGAAACCGGATTAATGAACCCCGACCCGCAATTATCGGCATGGAACGGGGCAAAATGGATTGGCGGAACCAATGAAGATATGGTTCTGTATTCAGATTATCTGCCCGTTTTCAAAATTAATTTCACGCTGCAATTAGATAAATTGTCGAATAGCACCAAGGTTGGTTTTATTTACGGGGCTAACGATAATCGATTGATGGACAGAAACAAAAATATTTATAAGCTCGAAAACAAAAAAGACAGTTCGTTCATACTAATTGAATTGAACATTGCTCCTTTAAATTCGAAGAAATCCGCACAATTAAATGTTTACAGAAAAGGATATTCGCCACGAGACAAAAACAATATACCCGTCAAAAGCTTTGCTGTACCCGATTCAATTATCAATCAGCTAAATCAATACGAAACCCATACCATCTTTTTAACATCAGTATTGGGCGATACAAAAATTTATATTGACGGTGAAAATAAAAGAAACTATTTAGGCGATGTGAATATCAATCCACTGGGAAGAGGTGGCGATTATATAGCATTTCCGTCGATTGCCGAAATTGGATTCCTTGTACCCGAAAAACAAATCGCACAATTTTCAAACCTTCAAATAAAAAATTATCGAAACCCTTCAAATGTTTTATATTCAGCATATTCAACACCTTGTAAAGTCGGCGGATTGAGTACGGATGCGTTGGTACTGACGAATCCTTCGCGAAACTCAATGCCAATGTTGCGAACCACTTTTACAACATCGCAAAGCACCGTAGCAAAAGCCCGCTTATATGTAACATCCAGAGGCGTTTACGAAATATACATAAACGGAAAACGCGTTGGCGACGACTATTTTAATCCCGGAGCAACCCAATATCCCAAAACGCATTTATATCAAACTTACGATGTTACCAATTATGTACTTAATGGGAAGAATGCTTTAGGAGCAATGTTGGGCGAAGGTTGGTGGAGCGGCGGCAGTACATATTCGGGAGACTTCTGGAATTTCTTCGGCGACCGACAATCCATTTTAGCTAAATTGGTTATAACCTATTCCGACGGAAAAACCGATGTAATAACATCAAAACCTGATACTTGGAAATATTTCAATAATGGTCCGGTTGTTTACGGAAGCTTCTTTCAGGGCGAAGTTTACGATGCCACAAAAGAAACGCTTGTTAAAGACTGGTCTGTAGCTTCTTACAACGATTCTGCATGGAAAAAAAGTATAGAAGTTCCGCTGGATGGAAATATTAATAGCGACAAAGCAGCGTGGAACGTACCCGCAGTTGGCGATTATAGTCAAATGAACCTGACGGGTCAGTTTGGCGAAACCGTGAAAAAGATTAAAGAGCTCAGTGCCATATCAGTAGAAGAAATACGTCCGGGCGTGTATCTATACGACATGGGTCAAAACATGGCAGGAGTTCCTAAAATAAGCCTGAAAGATATAGTTCCGGGGAAGAAAATATTTCTTCGTTTTGCAGAAGTAAAATATCCCAACCTGCCCGCATACAAAGAGAATACCGGAATGATTATGCTCGAAAACATTCGCGCAGCAATGACACAAGAAATCTATATTACCAAAGGCGGCGAAGAAACAATAAATCCACGGTTTACCTATCATGGCTACAGGTACGTCGAAATAACAGGAATCGACAGTGCTTTGCCGCTAAATGCTGTTAAAGGAGAAGTGTTAAGCTCCATTCACGAATTGGCTTCGAAATACGAAACATCGAACCCTAAAGTGAACAAACTTTGGGAGAATATAACATGGTCATCTTATGCTAATTTCATGTCAATTCCCACCGATTGCCCTCAGCGAAACGAGCGTTTGGGTTGGAGTGGCGACATTTCGGTATTTTCGCGCACAGCAACGTATTTAGCGCCAGTTCCACAATTCTTAAGAAGGCACATGCTGGCAATGCGCGATGTTCAGAAAGCCGACGGACGTTTCCCCGATGTTGCTCCTTTGGGCGTTGGCTTTGGCGAAACGATGTGGGGCAGTGCCGGAATTACCGTTGCGTGGGAAAGCTTTCAGCAATACAACGATAAGGCCATGCTGGCTGAGCATTACGATGCAATGAAAAAATACCTAGAATATCTGATTCGCGATATAAATCCACAAACAGGCGTGTTTAAAGAAAATGAACGAAAAAACTGGGGCAGTCTGGGCGATTGGTTAAGCCTCGAAGACAATAAAAACGAAAAAGTCCTCTTTTGGGAAT
>JAUZOF010000674.1 GCA_030706585.1 Bacteroidota bacterium | reverse complement strand
TATGCGGAATTGTGTGAACCAGGTTTGGTCGTCGGGTGTTGCTGTAATTTGTCCGGGTTTTGAAGTTTGTCCGGCTTCGCCACGCCCTGGTTGATCAACGAGATAAACTCCATAACCTTTTCGCAAAAACATATCAGAAAAGCCTTCCCTACCATCGGCAGTCGTTTGCCAACTGCGTCGCGACTGTCCGTAACCGTGCAAGAATACCATTGAATTGTGTTTTGCATTTACCGGGATTTGATAAAACACATCAGCATGATCTCCGTGGCGGGTTTGTCCACCTTGTGGCTCATACCATGGTTTGAGCGGATCAAAAATGCCTTCGCTTTGTGTGACAGTTCCACCAGCAGAAAATGCTCCCTGTTTTTCAATAACTAATGGCTTCTGTTTGATTGTTTTTTGAGCAAAGGCCGGCGCAAAAGCCAACAAAGCCAAAAGAGATAATCGAAAGCATCGGTTCATTGCGTTTGAGTTTCTTATTGATAGAAGTGTTAATTTTGCATGTTTCATAAGACGTACTTAAATGATTAAAGATCAAGTTTGCGGCTACCCATCCATTTGATGATTTCCGGATCACGATGATCGAAGAATAAACTGGTCTTGGTATCCAGAGATACAATTGCCTCCATATCTTCAGCGCTCAGTTCAAAATCGAAGATGTTGAAGTTTTCGATTATTCGCTCTTTGCGAACCGATTTTGGAATGACCACTACTCCACGTTGTGTCAGCCAACGAAGTACTACCTGAGCAATGGTTTTATTGTATTTTGAACCAATTCCGCCCAACAATTCATTTTTGAATAAGTCATTGCGTCCTTCGGCAAATGGTCCCCACGATTCAATTTGCACACCATTTTCTGTAAGGAATTTTTGGTTGTCAATCTGTTGGTTGAACGGATGTGTTTCTACCTGATTCACAGCAGGAACAATTTCGTTGAACATAATCAGATCCATTACTCTGTCTGGTTGGAAATTGCTTACTCCGATAGCTCTTACGTTACCGGCTTTGTACAATTCGCCCATTGCCCTCCACGAACCGTGAACGTCGCCATAAGGTTGGTGAATCAGGAACAAATCCAGGTAGTCCAGTTGGAGTTTATCCAGTGAGCGTTGGAAGGATTTCATGGTATTTTCGTAGCCGGTATCCTGTATCCAAAGCTTTGTAGTAATAAAAAGCTCTTTTCTGGGCACGCCGCTATTTTTAATAGCTCTGCCGACCGCGTCTTCATTCATATAAGATGCCGCAGTGTCAATCAGGCGATATCCTGCCTGAATGGCATCCAGAACACTTTGTTCGCACTCTTTGGAATCATTCATTTGAAATACGCCAAACCCCAGTATTGGCATTTCTACTCCGTTGTTTAATGTTGTTGTAATCATTTTTGTGTTTGGATTATTTTAATTAGAGTTTTTCTTTTATACAGTGAGGTTTGCCTTGTTGCAAAAGCCTTCTCTTTTACCGATGCAAAGATGGGGGTGATTTTGTACAGGCTTGTTATACAAAATACTGTATTATCTACCAAAACTACAGGTCTGAGTCTTTGATTGGAATAACAACTGAATGATTCAGTATATTTGCATCATATTAATTATAACACAAGGAAACATGGTGGATATTTTAAGGTTCAATACCATTACCGAATACAATGCGATGAACAATATGGAGACATTAAATCCGCTGGTTAGTTTGGTTCATCTAGAGAAGGCAGCCCCCCGCAAACTAAGGCGTATGTATTACGGTTTTTATGCCATTATGCTGAAACAGGTCAAATGCGGAGATCTACGTTACGGGCTGAATTATTACGACTATCAGGAAGGAACAATGATATTTCTGGCGCCAGGTCAGGTAATTGGTGAAAATAAGGATGAATTCTATCAGCCTCAGGGTTATGCATTAGTATTTCACCCCGATTTGCTTCATGGAACCTCTCTGGCTAAAACCATTCACGAATACACCTTCTTTTCGTATGCATCCAACGAATCGCTTCATTTGTCGGAACAGGAAAAACAGGTTATTCTGGAGTCATTCTCCAAGATAGAGTATGAAATAGCCCACACTATTGATAAACATAGCAAAAAGTTGATAGTTTCAAATATAGAACTGCTGCTCAATTACTGCATGCGATTTTACGACAGGCAATTTATTACCCGCGAACATACCAATACAGGTTCCATCGAAAAATTTGAACAGTTGCTAAATGACTATTTTCAAACCGATAAATCTCAAACGGAAGGATTACCCACAGTGGGATATTTTGCGGGACAATTACATTTATCGACTAATTATTTTGGTGATATGTTTAAAAAGGCAACGGGTAAGACCGTGAAAGAGTATATTCTGATCAAATTAATGGATGTGGCGAAGGAGAAGATATTTGACAAGAGCAAATCAATTAATGAAATAGCTTACGAACTA
>JAUZOF010000673.1 GCA_030706585.1 Bacteroidota bacterium | reverse complement strand
TCCGTAGTGTGGGAATTCTTGAAATGGAGATTTACCTGCATAAAAATCATGCTTTTATGATTGTGGAAGTCCCTGCTGATTTCGACTGGGACAGTGCTTTTGCCAAACTAGCTACGCTCGATCTTCAGGACGAATGGGAGGCTTTTGTCGCTAAATTCCAGTGCTCGAAATCGGGTGCTACATCCGACGAAAAGTGGCAGCTGATGGAGCGAATTTATGCTCTGACCGAATGCAAATAACCTGAAAATCTTATAATCATGGCGAAGCACAAAATTGTTGACAAAAAGTATTTGTTGCCGTTTATACTGGTAACCTCGTTGTTTTACCTGTGGGCAATTCCGAACAATCTGAATGATATTCTGATTCCCCAGTTTATGAAATCGTTTGAGTTGAATCGCTTACAGGCAGGTTTGGTGCAATCAGCTTTTTATATGGGTTATTTTCTCTTGTCTCTGCCGGCAGCTTACATTATGGATCGTTATAATTATAAGACTGGACTGCTGATAGGGTTGGTGTTGTATGCTATGGGTGCATTTTTGTTTTATCCGGCCGCTATTATCGGCACATACGGTCTGTTTCTGTTGGCGCTGTTTGTGATTGCCAGCGGACTGGCATTCCTCGAAACAGGTTCCAACTCTTTTATCTCCGTTCTGGGAGATCCCAATACTTCAACGCAACGTTTGAACTTTTCTCAATCGTTCAATCCGCTGGGGGCCATGAGCGGAGTGCTGATCGGTAATATCTTTATTTTTTCGGGAGTCGAACATTCGGAAGCCCAAGTGGAAACGCTGAAAGCCAGCGGTCAGTACCAGAGCTATCTTCATGGAGAAATCTTACGTGTGATTCCTCCTTATATGGTGATTGGCACTATTATTCTGGTAATTGCATTCCTGATGTGGAAAATGAAGTTTCCCACAGAGACGGAAACCGGAACCCATAAGAAAATGGATACGAAGAAAGCCGGTAGTCACGGTCATTTCTCCAAACTGTTCCAGTATCCTCACTTTGTAAAAGGCGTTATTGCGCAGTTTTTCTATGTGGGAGCACAGGTCGGTACCTGGAGCTTTATGATCTCCTACGTAAAAGATTACCTGCAACGGCCCGAAAAAGAAGCCGGTACTTTTCTGCTGATCTCATTGCTCGCTTTCGGGGTCGGCCGTTTCGCCTCTACCGCATTAATGCGCAAAATCAATCCGCATAAACTGATGGGCGCTTATAGCCTTATCAACGTTGTTTTGGTTGGAGTTGCCGTGTTGTTGCCCGGTCAGTTGGGAGGATATACCCTGGTGGCCTCCAGTTTCTTTATGTCGCTGATGTTCCCGACAATTTTTGCCTTTGGCGTAAAAGGTCTGGGACCGAATACCAAAATCGGCGGCTCGATGATCATTATGGCGATTATCGGCGGCGCTGTATGGACGCCGATTATGGGTCTTATTTCCGACCGAACCGGCAGCTTGGCTCTGGCTATGATAGTGCCGTTGATCTGTTACATTTACATTTTCTATTATGCAATCAAAGGCTCCATTCCATCCGGACCGCTTTACGAAATGGATGAAGCGGTGATCGCCACTCACTAAACATTAACAACTAACCATTAACCATTAATACAAGACTGTTATGTCTAAATATCCGAAAGTAGGGATTCGTCCCATTATCGACGGGCGCCAGTACGGTGTTCGTGAAAGTCTGGAAGACCAGACTATGAATATGGCCAAAAGTGCCGCTGCTCTTATCTCTTCAAAGTTGCGTTATCCTGACGGAACTCCCGTTGAATGTGTGATCGCCGACACTACTATTGGTCGTGTTCCACAGGCTGCTGCCTGTGCCGAAAAATTTGAAAAAGAGGGAGTAGGTCTCACCCTTTCTGTAACTCCCTGCTGGTGCTACGGAACAGAAACTATCGACCTGAATCCTTATTATCCGAAAGCTATCTGGGGCTTCAACGGAACCGAACGTCCGGGCGCTGTTTATTTGGCAGCCGCTTTGGCCGGTCATGCTCAGAAAGGTATTCCTGCTTTCGGAATCTACGGACAAAATGTACAAGACAGTACCGACACGAGCATTCCGGCGGACGTGGAAGAAAAAATCCTGCGTTTTATTAAGTCCGGTTTGGCAGTTGCTATGATGCGCGGAAAGTCTTATCTCGGCATCGGCGGCCAGTGTATGGGTATTGCCGGTTCAGTGGTCGATCCCGATTTCTTCCAGGATTATCTGGGTATTCGTGTGGAAGCCGTAGATGAAGTTGAAATCATTCGACGCGTTGAAGGTGAAATTTATGATAAGGAAGAGTTTGCCAAGGCAATGGCATGGACTGAAAAATATTGCAAGTCGAACGAAGGCCAGGATTACAATGTGCCTGAAAAACAAAGCTCGTCCGAGAAGCGAGAAAAAGACTGGGAATATGTGGTGAAGATGACCATCATC
>JAUZOF010000672.1 GCA_030706585.1 Bacteroidota bacterium | reverse complement strand
TAACATCCAGAAAACTGACAAGCAGGTTGTAGGCCAGTTTACAGTGTCCAATCTTGCCTATTTTGCCCGTACCATTAAGAAAGACGTTATTGATCTATATGCAGTTGACCGGTCATCAGGGCATCCCCAAAAAGGAGTGATGGTTCGGCTTTATAAAGAAGATGGTTATGGCTCGAATGCCCATTATAGCCAACTCGACTCCTGCACAACGGATGAAAAAGGATACTGTTCTTTCAACACATCAAATTCATATGGAATTTTTGTAAATCTTCAAAAAGAGAATGATACTTTCTTCCCTTTAAATGCGATTTCAACCCATCTTCGTGCCGAATATCGGGAGGAAAATTCCAACTCCAGAATGGCACTATTCACAGACCGAGCCATTTACCGACCTGGACAAACAGTTTATTTCAAAGGTATCGCCTGGCAAGCGGGTAAAGATTCATCGGGAGTGATTCCTGGCAGAGAATACACGATCTCTTTACGAGATGCCAATTATCAGGAAGTGGAACGAAAATTTTTAAAAACGAACGAATTCGGTTCTTTTAACGGCAGTTTCGTTCTTCCCAAAGGACGTTTAAACGGACATTTCTCCCTCAGAAGTGAAGATCTTGGCATCGTCAGTTTCCGTGTCGAAGAGTACAAACGTCCGAGCTTCGAGGTCAAGTTCGACTCCATCAAAGGCACTCCTTCCTTTGGAGATAAGCTTCGACTTTCCGGAAACGTAAAAAGTTATGCCGACTTTGCAATTACCGGAGCGAGTGTCAAATATCGCATTGTTCGCCGCCCACACTGGTTGATGCGTTGGAATGGAATATCAGAAGACGAAATCGCAAACGGGACATTAAAAACAGATGAGAAAGGAGATTTTTCTGTCACTTTTGTTCCGGAAAAACAAAAAACGGTCCCCTTTGGTTATCAGGAAATTTACACCTATACGATATCGGCAACTGTAACAGACTCTAACGGAGAAACGCAGGAAAATGAAACGACATTTTCGGTCGGAGAAATTTCGATGAGTTTAACCGCCAACACACAAGACAACATTGACAAAAGCCAACCTTTCGACATTGAAGTAAAGGCTCAAAATCTGAACGACACTCCCGTCAGAACTACCATACATTATACCTTATCGCGCCTTAATCCAGAATCTCTTTACAGCGAAAAAATCAAAAAAGAAAATCTGCGCGACATTGAAAAAACACTGATGAATGGTTCGCTAGAAACCGGAAAAGAAAACAAAATTCACATCCAACATCCTGAAAACTGGAATTCAGGGAAATACTTATTAACTCTGACAGCCAAAGACGAACAGGGCCGGCCGGTAAAAACGGAGAAACCCTTTATTCTTTATTCGCCCGAAGACAAACAGTTGCCTGTGAAAAGCTATTGCTGGAGCCAGAATATCAAAACGGTTTGTGAACCGGGAGAAAAAGCTGAAATACTTTTCGGCACCTCAGCTCCCGATACAAAGGTGCTGTATGAGTTGATGGACGGCAATACGATTCTCGATAGCAAATGGCTGGATTTCAATAATGAACTGAAGCGGTTGTCGATCCCATTCAAAAAAGATTGGGCTCAGGGAGTTACGCTACAACTTACCTTTATCAAAGACAACCAATATTTTACAAAAGAGATAAAAATCAGCCACAAAGACAAATCAAAACAGCTATCGCCGAAATTCTCAACATTCAGAAGCAAATTACAGCCCGGCCAAAAAGAAGAATGGAGAGTAACGATTCCAGAGCTAAAAACCAACAAAAAACAGGCAGAAATCATGGCAACCATGTACGATGCCTCGCTTGATGTGTTTGCTCCACTCAATTGGCGGTTTAATCCGATATATCTCACTTACCCGCGATATTCCCCGACATGGAACGTTCAGATTGGAGGCACAAATAACAACAACACGTATTACTTGAATGGCAAAATCATAGAATCACCCGACTTCATCTTCGATAATTTTGATAACATTCTCAACAGCCTCTTCGTGAAGTATCCTGTCAATGTTCGTACCAAATCTATTTACAAACCACGTATCGTCGAGGAGGCTAAATCGGGAACATTTAGAATAATCACCGACACAACGATGGTCACCCGGGATTTCGGCAAACAAGTTGTCATGATGGAACCAGTATGCGAAGCTAGCAGTAGTCAAAACAATGTAACTGTTGTAGGCTATGCCACTACAAAACAAGCCAACAACTCGACCGTCCAACCCCGAAAAAACTTTGCCGAAACGGCTTTCTTCTATCCGCAACTGCGAACAGATGAGAACGGTGAGGTATCGTTCTCTTTTACGGTTCCCGAGTCACTCACGCGCTGGAATGTAATGGGACTGGCGCACACCAAAGACCTCTATTTCGGGCAATGGTCGGCACAGACCGTGACTCAAAAGCAATTTATGGTGCAACCCAATTTGCCCCGTTT
>JAUZOF010000671.1 GCA_030706585.1 Bacteroidota bacterium | reverse complement strand
TATCAAAGCAAAGAGACTGGTATCATGGGAGAAACAGTGGTGATAGAACCGCTCTATCCAGTAGTGGTTCACGTTATAAGATGAAAGACAACCGCCGAGGTAAGGCATTTTTTCAAACAGGTCGACCTCATGCTCATGTAGGAGCCTCCCGGCAGCAACAAGTCCTGTTAATCCCCCACCGATTATTCCGATCTTCATAACAAGTATTCTATAGTATTTTCAGGGCGAAATGAAAAAGGCTCCGGATATTACCGTAAATTAGTATTACACCCTCGGAGAGATTATAAGAAAGTTTTTGTATTGTCGAAATCAACCGTTATAACAGCAAAATCAATTAAAAGAATAAAGAATGTAATAATCTTTCAGCCCATTGGATGGTGTCACCAGATGCGCGTATTTTTCATAGGTTTTGGTCAAGCGGGCGGCAAAATTGTCGATATGTTTATCGAGCAGGACAGGAAGCTCGGAACAACCAGTTTCAGGGGAATTGCCGTCAACACAGCGCGAACGGATCTGATGGGTTTAAAAAATATTGAGATGAAGGACAGAATACTTATAGGTCAGACCATGCTTAAAGGTCACGGGGTTGGTACTGATAATGTAACCGGGGCACGTGTCACGGCAGATGAAATTGACAGCATCATCAGTGCTATTGACACCCGGGGCACCCATGATGTTGATGCTTTTGTCATCGTTGCAGGTCTTGGGGGAGGTACCGGATCCGGTGGTTCACCTGTACTTGCACGGCATCTTAAACGCATTTATCGCGAGCCGGTTTACGCACTGGGAATTATCCCGGCACCCGAAGAAGGGCGGCTTTATTCATATAATGCGGCCCGCAGTCTGACCACGCTGGTGAATGAGTGCGATAACACGTTTATTTTTGACAACAGCGCCTGGAAAAATGAAGGCGAAAGCGTAAAAAGTGCATTTCAGCGCCTGAATAATGAAGTGGTCCGGAGGTTCGGCGTGCTTTTTCGGGCTGGCGAGGTAAGCAAAATGGGCGTTGGTGAGATGGTGGTCGACTCGAGTGAAATTATCAACACGCTCCGGGGTGGAGGCATAACTTCTGTGGGATATGCGATCAGTGAGGTAATGAGCAGGCAGACGAAGAAGAAACGAGGACTTGTGAGGGGCCTGAAGGACAAGTTCGGCCGCAAGCGGGAGGCAAATGAGGAAGTCCTGCTCGGTGAGGATAAAACTGCAAAAATTGTCTCTCTTGTACGCAGGGCGATGCTGGGCAGGCTCACCCTTCCCTGTGACTACTCTACTGCAGAGCGGGCTCTGGTGCTGCTCGCGGGTCCACCGGATGAGATGGATCGTAAGGGGGTTGAAAAAGCAAAAAGCTGGGTTGAAGAGAATATTGCCGGTGTCGAGGTAAGGGGTGGTGATTACCCCGTCAACAGTGAGTATGTTGCAGCGGTAGTTATGCTGGCGACTGTTGGAAATGCGCCCAGGATCAAAGAACTTCTTGACATTGCAAAAGAGACAAAGGAAGATGTTATAAAGTCCAAAGAGAAAAAATCGACTATGTTTGAAGAGGGCATAGATCCTTTATTCGAATGAGGTTTACCATGAAGGGATTAATGAAATGGACTGTTCTTATACTATTTCTCATTGTATGCATTCAGACTGTATCTGCAACAATTTCTGTAGCATCGATAACGATTGATCCTTCAGGGTCCCTGACTCCAGCCACCCCGGTAACCGTGTCATTCAAGATTGAAAATTCCGGAGTATTTGCTTCCGATAGCGAACTTCAGTTGTTCTCCGATCTCGATAAGCCGAAATGGACCTACACCATAATTGTGAATGGTATTGAAAATTTACGCCCTGTCATGGGAGGGCGTACCCTTGCTATAAGCGGATTTGAGCTCAACTACAAGACCTCTGATGAGGTATCGGTCCGGGTTACTCTGGAAGGTGTTGCCCCTGCTGTGACTCAGACGACCAATAAAACCATAATCAGGGTCACAGAGTATGATTCGAACGGTAAAGCTGTGACCAGTAGTCAGGTGGAAAAAACGGCACTTGTCATCAATACAGGGGAAGTTGCTTCGGTCATAGCGTCCCGTGATGCCGACCTCCAGGTCTACAGGGAGCATATCGATGAAAAAGCTGCCCTGGGTATCGACACATCTGCAGCTGAGGTAAAATACAACGAGGCCAAACAGAAGCTGGACTCAGCGCGTTCACGCCCCTCGAATCAGTATGCAGCAGCACTAACTGATCTCAACGGATCCACAGCAGCAATAGAAGACGGGGAAAGCGCTCTTGACAAGGCGTTGGCGGAAAATGAAGTTGCAGCTGCACAGGTTCCCATCAACAATGTTGATGCCATACTCGGCTGGTTTAAAGGCAATTCCAGCACCGCAAATGACAACCAGCTGCCAACTATTATCACCAAACGAGAAGTTGCCGTGAGTTATCTC
>JAUZOF010000670.1 GCA_030706585.1 Bacteroidota bacterium | reverse complement strand
CAGTAAAAATGGGCTGGTAACTTCGTTTGCTGGCAGTGGAAAAGCCGGATTTAAAGATGGGTACCAGACTGAAGCTATGTTTTATTATCCAACAGGGCTTGCAATAGACAAAAATGGGAATCTATTTGTTGCAGATACTTACAACCACAGAATCCGAAAAATATCTCCAAACGGAATTGTATCTACAATAGCGGGAAGCGGGAAATCCGGTAATATCGACGGACAATCCAACAATGCATGCTTTAATTTCCCAATGAGTGTAGTTAGTGATAACTCCGGTAATATTTTCGTTACCGATTTTGGGAATTGTACTATTCGAGAAATTTCCGAAGATGGGAACGTCAGCACTTTTGCAGGAAGTGGGTTTATAAGTGATGTAGATGGAATTGGCACAGATGCTAGTTTTAACTATCCGACCGGAATCACCATTGATAATTTGGGCAACTTATTTGTTGTTGATAGAGGGAATAATAAAATAAAGAAAATCACACCCGACCATACAGTTTTCACATTTACTGGAAATGGTCAATCAGGTCAAATAGACGGTTCTGCTGACATTGCTCAATTTAATAATCCTTATGGCATCTCTATTGATCAAAATGGGAATTTGTATGTAACCGATGTTGATAACAACGCAATCCGTAAAATTTCTACGACCGGTAATGTATCTACAATTACCGGGCAAGGGATAGCAGGCAGTACAGATGGTTTTATCAAAAATGCAACCTTAAACTCACCAAGCGGAATTGCCGTTGATACAAATGGGGTAATCATTTTTGCCGACCAGTTAAATAACAAAATAAGGAAAATAACCCGATCCCCTTTATACAAAATTACTCCGGAGTTATCTTCAGGATTGTATTTTGACGAAAAAACAGGCTCTATCAGTGGAACTCCCACAGTAACTTCTCCAGCTACTACATATGCCATTATCGGTACTAACGATTTCGGAAGCTATCAAACTAAAATCAATATAACAGTTTACGACACCCTTACGGCACCTACTGTTACAACTCAAGAAGTAAGTGATATATCGTCTTCGACTGCAGTTGGTCATGGTACAATAGAAAACCTGGGAATGCCATACCCGACTTCATATGGAATATGCTGGAATACGACAGGTACCCCCACAATCGAAGATCAACATACAGACAATGGTAATGCAACAGATACAGGAGCTTTCGTATCTACTGTAAGTGGTTTAGCATACAATACTACTTTCTATGTCAGAGCTTATGCTACAAACGAAGCCGGAACGAGTTATGGAAATGAAGTCAGTTTTACTACAAAAAAATGTCAGTTAACGGCAATTGCTCCAGTTATTACCCTTTCAAAAACGTATGATTCAACGGTGAAAGCTTTGATTGATTCTTCAAGTGTTCATTTAAGCAACTTGGCCAGCAATGATCAGGTCACTCTTTCTTGCTCCGCCTCATACGACAGTAAAAATACAGGGAATGATAAAAAAATCACCGTATCTTATACAATTTCAGGACCTGACGCATATAAATATATTGCACCAGAAGACTATTTTTCTACAAATGGTTCAATTACACCTATTGCTTTAACTGGGCTAAATGCAACAGTCAATAATAAAATATATGACGGCAATACTTCTGTTAATATCTCTGATGTATATCCGATTGGGATTATTGACGGGGATCAAGTTGGCATCACAATAAACAACGCTCATTTCTCTGACAAGAATGTAGGCTTAAACAAATCGGTGATTATACCAGAGCTAAGTATTACCGGAGCAGATGCAAATAATTATACACTACCTCAGCTTCCATCACTTAACGCGTCAATATCCAAAAGACAGCTGATAATAGAGTCAACCCAGGTAACTACGAACAAAATGCATGATGCAACAACTACAGCCAATATCATCTCAACAGGATCCTTATCCAATTTGGTAAGTGGAGATGATATACAGGTTTCTGCTCAGGCAAATTATGATTCTCCTGAAATTGGTTCTGATAAAGTAATTACTGTAACTTATATACTGTCAGGAAAGGACACTGCAAACTATGACACACCCAAAGCATTAGTAATTTCCAATGCAATAATATCTGATAAAGTTACGATACAATCATTGCAAACTTACCTTCAAGAATGCGAAACGTCGAGTTTTAAGATGGATTATGTAACTCAAAGTGGCACCCCCATTCAGTACAAAATCACATTTAATGACAAAGCGCTATCAGCAGGATTTATTAATACAGAATTCTCTAATTTACCGTCGGCTTCCATTAATGGGACATTAACGATACCAATTCCTCAAGGGGCAAAATACGGCAACTACTCTTTTTCAGCACGGTGGACACATATGGGTATCCACTGTCAAGTATACCTTTTAGAGAACAGGCTGAATTTGGACGGCCATTGGGCGAATATGCGCAAAATAAGCGTAAAGCGGAACTTTTTTATTTG
>JAUZOF010000067.1 GCA_030706585.1 Bacteroidota bacterium | reverse complement strand
GGCCCTACCAAAAATATGATCAAAAAGTCAGAAAGCTGCGTCCGTATCCGGGAAAATAACACCGAATTTTCCACCTGTAGCTCAATGGGAAGTGAAATCCGCTATCACCTTCAAATCACATCGAATAGTTCGGACTACAATAGTTCCGGACGGCTAAATGGCTTAATGATGCAAATCCTCAAAAAAGACGATCTGAATGATCGGGGACAACGGGGAATCTGTTTAACAAAAAACATAACACTGCTGGACGGATTTGATTTTGGGAAGATGAATACTTTTAATAACGTGGTCAAAAAGCTCCCTGAAGTGAAGCTGGATCGGGAGCAGGTCACCGCACAAATCTATATACCGGAGACTGATGGGGAAAATCACCTCTATAACTTTTCCGGAAAGAGCTGGATGCGGTACAAAGTGCAGTTTGCTATAATCTCGGATATGAAGTACGACCCTCAACGTGAAAAAGCGGTACCTCTCAATGAATCTTGTCATGGACTAAATACCTCTTTTGTATCGGAGTGGATTCCGGCAAAAGGTGTTATTCCCGATCAGAAAATCACATTATGTCTGGCCGATAAAGCAGGAGGTAAACTGAGTGACAACGATTCGTTACTGGTCGCAGTAACTCTTAATTATGGAGATGTAGGAGCCGACGGAATGCCGCATGAAGTGAAATATGCAGCTGTGACACGGATTTTTACTGTCGGATGATCTTTTCAGATATTCCAATCACACCCGCATGTAAGGTACTGATAATAAACCTAACAGGCTTTGAAAACCTGTTAGGTTTAGCCTTTGGGAATATCCTCGAGCATGAATTATTCAAAGAAGGCTTTCCAATCCTCTTCCTTAAACCCGATAATTACTCTTTCTCCGTTTATTATGACAGGACGCTTGACCAGCTTGCCATTTGAAGCCAACAGGTCGAGCAACTCGTCGGTAGAAGCCGTTTTCACTCTGTCTTTCAGATTCATCTCCTTATAGAGCACTCCGCTGGTATTGAAGAATTTCTGAATAGGCAGTCCGCTTTGGGCAATCCACGTTGCTAAGTCTTCGCGAGTCGGATTATCGATCGTGATGTCTCTTTGCTCAAAATCAATCTGATTTGCTTTAAGCCATTTGGCAGCTTTCTGGCAAGTGCCGCATTTAGGATACTGTATAAAAAGAGATTTCATAAGCCTGATCTGTTTAAAGTTTTGGCAAAAATAGGCAATTGATGGAGATAAAGAAAGTGTCGCCACGTTTCCGCAGACGACACTTACCATTTTTCATCCATAAAAACAAACCTATCTTTATAATTTGATTGTTACTCCAAATTTACCTCCACTAAACTCATTTCCGCCTCCAAACTCTAGATTAAGAGCTACTTTTTGAGATACAAAGTACCTTCCTCCCACCTGAGCGCCCAATCCGACACCGGTGGTATGACTATCCGGATAACGATTATGAGGATAAGACCAGATATAAAAACCAAGATTCAAACCTGCATACAAGTCCCACTTCCGGGGAATATTCAGAATACGGTTAAAGTGATAGTTGCCATTTCCTGAAATCCCAATTATATTAGGATTATAATAATTATCAGACCATCTATCGTAGTGTTGATAGCTTAATTCGGCCCCCAAGGTAATATCTCTATCAATTCCATAATCAAAACCTATATAAAACGGCACACTCCACTCTGACAATCCTACGCCCAGATTAAGTTGACTTTCACCTTTTGATAATGGATTCTGGGAAAATGTAAATCCACAAATCAACAAGAACCCCAAAACAATGCTTAACTTTTTCATAATGGTAAAGGTTTGGTTAGAATTCCATTCATCATAAATCATAACTCTGTTATAACATTTTGCATATAGATAAAGTTGACAGAAACAAAAACTCCCGCACATCAAAAGATGAACGGGAGCTTCTATATGCTATATAAATTCCGGAATTACATGATTCCTTTTTCGCGTAATTTCAACTGCCATTTCCAGGCAGAAAGCAGAGTATCTTCAACTGTTTCTTTTGCAGTCCAGCCCAGTTCGTTATTAGCCCAGTCCGGATTAGCCCATACCTGCTCGATGTCTCCGTCACGACGGCCAACAATCTGGTAGTTCAGCTTCACACCGGTTACCTGTTCAAATGTTTTCAGGATTTCCAATACTGACAATCCACGGCCTGTACCCAGGTTGAAGATTTCAACATTTTGTTTGGTTTTGCCTTGCAACATGCGATCTACTGCAATCACGTGCGCTTTTGATAAGTCAACCACATTAATATAGTCGCGGATACAAGAACCGTCAGGTGTATTGTAGTCATCACCGTAAACGCTCAGCTTCTCACGCACTCCGATTGCAGTCTGCGTAACGAAAGGAATGAGGTTTTGAGGCACACCGTTAGGCAGCTCTCCGATTTCAACCGAAGGGTGTGCACCGATTGGGTTGAAGTAACGCAGGATGATGCTTTTATAAGGTACGCCTGAGTAGATAGTGTCTTTGATGATCTCTTCGCAAACCTGTTTAGTGTTTCCGTAAGGAGACATAGCCGGTTTGATCGGCGCATTTTCTGTTACAGGCAAAACATCAGGCTGACCGTAAACAGTACATGATGAAGAGAATACGATACCTTCCACACCAAACTGATGCATCAGCTCAAGCAGGTTCAGCAACGAAACGAAGTTGTTTCTGTAATACAACAACGGTTTCTGTACCGACTCCCCTACCGCTTTGCTTGCAGCAAAGTGGATGATACCTTTGATACCTTCGTATTTTGCAAACATGGCTTTCATGCCATCGAAATCATTACAATCCAGTTTCTCGAAAGCTGGACGAATACCTGTAATGCGCTCGATTCCATCAACCACGTCAGCGCTTGAGTTGGAAAGATTATCTACGATTACCACATCGTAACCTGCGTTTTGCAATTCAACGACTGTGTGTGATCCAATGTATCCGGTACCACCGGTTACCAAGATTTTTGTTTTCATAAATAGATAGTGATTTAGTAGTGTGTGAATATTTTCAGTTAGTTGGCAAATGGAAAAGCGCACATAGATTCCTCTACATGCGCTTTTATACATTAATAAGCTCTTGCAAACAATACGCGTTGTACTGATGGTTTACCGGTAACCATACAAACGCCCGGAGTTTTATCGCCTTCGAGAGGAATACAACGAATCGTTGCTTTCGTCTCTTCTTTAATCAAAGCTTCGGTTTCGGCTGTACCATCCCAGTGAGCCAGGATAAATCCGCCTTCTTCAATCTTCTCTTTGAATTCAGCGTAAGTCTCTACCTTTTGAGTAGTCTTTTCGCGGAAGTCATAAGCTTTCTGATAAATGTTCTTTTGAATTTCATCCAAAAGATCCTTGATATAGTTTTCAATATTATCGCAGGTTACGGTCTCTTTGGTCAGCGTATCGCGACGAGCCACCTCTACGGTATTGTTTTCCAGGTCACGGCCACCCATTGCCAAGCGAACCGGAACACCTTTCAATTCGTATTCTGCAAATTTCCAGCCCGGCTTCTTATTATCAGAGTTATCATATTTCACACTGACACCCAATGCTTTCAGTTTAGCGACAATACCTGCCACTTTCTCGTCAATCTGCGCCAGCTGCTCCTGGCTACGATAGATAGGAACAATTACCACCTGGAACGGAGCGAGTTTCGGAGGCAACACCAATCCGTTATCATCCGAGTGTGTCATAATCAACGCACCCATCAAACGGGTGGAAACACCCCATGAAGTAGCCCATACATAATCCAGTTTACCTTCTTTTGAGGCAAAAGTTACATCAAACGCTTTTGCAAAGTTCTGCCCCAGGAAGTGTGACGTTCCCGACTGAAGCGCTTTACCATCCTGCATCATCGCTTCGATAGTGTAGGTATCAACTGCTCCGGCAAAACGTTCACTTTCCGATTTTACACCTTTGTGCACAGGTACAGCCATAAACTCTTCAGCGAATTTAGCATACACTTCAAGCATCTGACGAGCCTCAGCTACTGCCTCCTCCTGAGTAGCATGTGCCGTGTGACCTTCCTGCCACAAGAACTCAGCGGTACGAAGGAACAAGCGGGTACGCATCTCCCAGCGAACCACATTGGCCCATTGGTTACAAAGAATCGGAAGGTCGCGGTAGGATTGAATCCAGTTTTTATAGGTATTCCAAATGATGGTTTCAGAGGTAGGACGAACGATCAACTCTTCTTCCAGTTTAGCTTCTGGGTCAACCACCACACCTGAACCGTCAGGAGAGTTTTTCAAACGATAATGCGTTACTACGGCACACTCTTTTGCAAAACCTTCTACGTGGTCAGCTTCTTTACTAAGGAAAGATTTAGGAATAAACAGGGGGAAATAGGCATTTACGTGACCGGTTTCTTTGAACATGTCATCCAGGTAACGCTGCATCTTTTCCCAGATTGCATACCCGTAAGGCTTGATCACCATACAGCCGCGAACAGCTGAATTTTCAGCCAAATCGGCTTTAATTACCAGATCCTGATACCACTGCGAGTAGCTCACGCTACGCGGGGTCAATTCTTTTAACTCTTTAGCCATTTATGTTATAAGTATTACGTTGTACGTTTTGCTTTCTGATCTCTGACAGATCAGTCCGAATAAAAAAAGAATAGTCAAAAAGTCCTTTTTCATAGACAATTTGACTATCTGACTTTTAAGCCGCAAAAGTACAAATTTTTACTCAAACATTCCTATGGATTCGCAATATTCAAGTTCTCCTCTTACGATAAACATAACCTCATCGGCGGTATAAGCTCCCACCTTGTCTTTTTTAGCCTGTTTCACAACGAATGACACCAATGCATCTTCGTCAATATCAATTTCCTGATCATCTTCAGCATCAAATACTCCGCTTTCATCATAGTATTCGTAAATCAGATCCACGATATAGGCCAGGTCATCATCGGTAAACTTTTCCTTCAGCTCCTGAGGGATGTAATTCCGGATAAATTTGATGGATTCCTCATCATCATACATAAATAAATCGTCTTGTTCTGCCATAGCTTGGAGTTTTAAATGGTTTGTATGGTAAATATATGAAAATAATTCCGGACTATCCAAACTGTATTGCAAAAAATAATGTTTAAATTTGTGAGACACTAACCGTTAAACTTTTACCGATATGAGAAAAGATGTAAGCGGCGTTCTGGCCTTTCTGGCCGGAGCAGCATTGGCTACCGGAGTCACATTGCTGTTAACCACCGATAAAGGCGAAGAGCTCCGGAGCAAAGTGGCCGCATGGCTTAAAGAAAAAGGCATTATGCTCAAAGAAACCGAACTCGACGAACTCATGGGCAGAATCTGGTCGAGAGGGAAACAGGAAGCCGAACCGGCTATGCCCGACGAACCATCATTAGGCGAATAATTATGAGCGAAAAAGAGACACAAAGCGAATCGTTTTTCGAGGATACCCAAAACTACCTAAGATCGCAGATCGCACTGTTCAAACTGGATACGGTAGAAAAGCTAACCGGCATATTCTCTTCGATTATGTTGATTCTGCTTGCTATACTGCTTTTAGGAGGAGCATTGTTCTACCTTTCCCTCGGGTTTATCTGGTGGTCGCAAGATATCTTCGGAAGCCTTTTGCCGGGAATTCTGATTGTCAGCGGAAGCTATATCTTCTTACTTATCCTGATCTACATTTTCCGTAGGAGGTGGATCATAAATCCATTCGTCAAACTTCTCTGCAGAATATTTTTTGAGGAAACAAATAATATTGAAAATGAATAAGTCGGATACCCCAAACGCAAGATACGCCTCCCTCACCAGCCTCGAAGAGCTTCGGATAGAAAAACTGAAGTTGCTCGGCAAAATGCGCAGGCAGGAAGAGCAGATAAAAAGACAGGTCGATGACTATCTTGACATCTTCCGATGGATAGGCTACTTGTCCATGATTACCAAACAGGCCATTTCGACAATCCCTTACTTTAAATGGTTCCGGATTGCCTATAAATTTATCAGTCTGTTTTGGAAAAAATAACGCTGACCCGCTATCAACAAACAGTTTTCCCGAAATGCTTTATCAGCAAATCACAATTTGCTATAATTTTCGTCAAATCCATCAGCAACACCTTGAGTTGTACTATATTTGTATTCAAACAGAAATGTTTATGAAACGTTTTCAATACAAATACTCGCTCTATGTGTTGCTGATATTTTTTTCAGCCAACCTTTTCGCCGAAAGCAATGCTCAAAACACGGCTATGTTAAAAGGCGAAAATATCCGTTACAACCTCTACTATCAATGGGGACTGATTTGGAAAAAAGCGGCTCAGGCTACTTTCTCCACGCAGGAAACCACTTACCAATCCAACAAAGCCCTACGCATGAGGATGGCTGCCCAAACTACCTCCTTTTTTGATAATTTCATGAGGGTGAGAGATACCTTGATCTGCCTGACAACACCAGAACTCAAGCCCCTGTTTTATACTAAGATTTCCCATGAAGGGGATTATTATGCGAAAGATGAGCTCTACTATTATTACAATAACGGGAAAACAAAAACACGGGCAAAAATATTCAGAAAAGGAGTTCAACGCGACGACACCACCCTTACCCATAATGGAAATCCGGTCTATGATATGATGAGCATTTTTGCTTACATCCGCACCCTGGATATTCTTTCTATGAAGAAAAACCAGACGATTCCTATGGTCATCGTATCCGGCAATAAGCCATACAATATCAAAGTGACCTATAACGGGGAAGATAATATGAAAAGCCCCCAGGACGAAGTTTTCCCGACTTATAAATTATCGATCATATTTGAACATATGAAGAAAAACAAATTAGAAAAAGAGGTGATGGAGGTCTGGATCAGCAAAGATGCACGACGCATCCCTATGCAATTAACTGCCAAACTACCCATTGGTTCTCTAAAAGCATTTTATCAAGGTATTGATTAAAATACCGGCAATATAACACTGAGCGCAAAAGCGGCATTGAGTCAAACAGACATCTCAATGCCGCTTTTGTGCTTTATTATGCAAAGAAAAGGCTAAAATATCCGACTAATTTATCCACATACAATGGCCCCAAATTCTCTTGTCAATTTATCCACTATAAATTACCAAATAATACACACCAAACTCTTTATTGGGCTGTAATTTTGTTCCCATCGAAATTCAATTAAATCTGTATCATAATGATAAATACCAAAATCAGTATTTTCTTATTAGCCTTTTTAAGCGGAGCCGGGGCGATGGTCAATGCCCAAAACTATGTATCAAAAGTATGGGTAAGCGATAAGGGAAATGGCACCTACCAGAATCCAATCCTTTATTCAGACTACTCTGACCCCGATGTTATCCGCGTAGAAGACGACTACTATATGACCTCATCCAGCTTTAACAGTGCACCCGGATTGCAAATCCTTCATTCAAAAGATCTGGTCAATTGGGAAATTATTGGTGCTGCTGTATTAAAACAGACTCCGGAAGAGATTTTCGATAAGCCCCAACACGGAAATGGTGTATGGGCTCCCAGCATTCGCTTTCATAATGGAGAATTCTACATTTACTACGGTGACCCAGATTATGGAATTTACATGACAAAAGCCAAAAATCCTGCTGGCCCCTGGGATACACTTACACTTGTTAAGCCCGGAAAAGGATTCATTGATTCTTGTCCGCTGTGGGATGAAGATGGAAAGGCTTACCTCGTACATGGCTTTGCAGGAAGCCGCGCAGGATTAAAAAGTATCCTGGCCGTTGCACCGCTTTCACCAGATGGCAAGAAAGTATTAGCAGAATCTAAAATCATTTTTGACGGACATGCAACCGGCAATGAAACCATCGAAGGGCCCAAATTCTACAAAAGAAACGGATACTACTATATCCTTTGCCCGGCTGGGGGTGTTCCTACCGGATGGCAATTGGCAATGCGCTCTAAATCTCCATTTGGCCCTTATGAATCCAAAATCGTGATGGCACAGGGAAAATCAGACATCAATGGCCCTCACCAGGGTGGATGGGTTACAACTCAAACCGGAGAAGATTGGTTTATCCATTTCCAGGAACATCAGCCTTATGGCCGTGTAGTGCATCTTCAACCGATGAAATGGGTGAAAGACTGGCCGGTAATCGGAGTTGATAAAGACGGAGATGGTTGCGGCGATCCTGTTGCCACCTTTAAAAAGCCTAATGTGGGAAAAACTTATCCGGTTATGACTCCGGCTGAGAGTGACGAATTTGATAGCCGGGACCTGGGATTACAGTGGCAATGGCATGCCAACTCAAAACCAACATGGGCATACAACGCTACTGAAAACGGAGTGCTTCGTTTGTTCTCTGTGCCGGTTCCGGATGGCTATAAAAACCTATGGAACATCCCGAATCAGCTTTTGCAAAAACTTCCGGCTGAAGAATTTACAGTAACAACTAAAATTACCATTTTCCCAAGCAATAAATTCACCGGTGAACGATTTGGAGTGAATGTTATGGGATTCGATTACGGAACTTTGTTTGTTGAAAATACAGAAAAAGGGCTTTTACTATCTCAAAATGAGTGCATCAACTCTGATAAAGGCACAGCTGAAAAAGTCAACGAATCGGTTGCTTTAAAAGACAAAACGGTTTATCTGCGTGTAAAAATGGTCAAAGGCGGTGTCTGTAACTATTCTTACAGCTTGGACAACAAAAAATTCACAGCTATCGGGAAAACCTTTAAAGCCAAAGAAGGTCGCTGGATCGGTGCTAAAATCGGACTCTATGTAACACGTCCCAAATGGAGCAACGACGGCGGGTACATGGATGTGGACTGGTTCCGTTTTGACAAATAAGCTACCGGAAATTTGAACAGTAAATTAATCGAAAAGCACTTATCAGGATTTTCCTGATGAATAAGACTTCTACTTATATATGATGAAAAAGATTTGTTTAGGACTTGCACTTTGCACCTGGGGTTTATTATCTACTGCCCGGAGTCAAAATGCTGTAAACTATGAATTTGACAGTGTTTATCAGAATCTGCCTTTCCAAATGGCAAAGGTAAGCCGACCTGTATTTCCCGATAATAAATTCAGTATTACCGAATTCGGAGGAAAAGGGGATGGACAAACGCTCAATACAAAAGCTTTCGCCTCTGCCATTGATGCATTATCGAGCAAAGGTGGTGGTACGCTAAATGTTCCGTGCGGTATCTGGTACACCGGCCCCATTTATTTCAAAAGCAATATCAATCTGCATTTGGACAAAGGTGCTGTGATTCTTTTCAGCAGCAATTTTGATGACTATAAATTGATTAAAACCTCCTTCGAAGGACTGGAAACTTATCGATGCGAATCTCCGATTATGGGGCGTAACCTGACGAATGTAGCCATTACGGGGTTCGGCACAATCGATGGTAACGGGAACTACTGGCGTCCGGTTAAAAAGGAAAAAATGACCAATACCCAATGGAAAGAGCTGCTCAAGAAAGGTGGTGTCCTGAACAATAAAAAGGATTACTGGTTTCCATCTGAAAGTTCATACAAAGGTTATTTAGGCACTGAAGGCAATTTCAATGTTCCTCAGGATCAATCCATTGATGGACTAAAAGCCGTAAAAGATTTCTTACGTCCGGTATTGTTCAGCTTTATTGAGTGCAAAAACGTACTGCTTGAAGGAGTTACCTTTCAAAACTCTCCCGGCTGGAACCTTCACCCTTTGATGTGTGAAAACGTTATCCTTAAGGATTTGACTGTCCGTAATCCCTGGTATTCTCAAAATGGAGACGGACTGGACCTTGAGTCTTGCACCAACACACTAATAATCAACTCTACATTCGATGTAGGGGATGATGCTATCTGCATCAAGTCGGGAAAAGATGCTGACGGTAGAAAGCGCGGAAAACCTTGTCAGAATGTAATCGTCGAAGGATGTACAGTTTTTCACGGACATGGAGGTTTCGTAGTAGGAAGCGAAATGTCGGGTGGAGTAAAAAATATTCAGGTAAAAAATTGCAGCTTTCTGGGTACCGATGTCGGACTTCGTTTCAAAAGTACAAGAGGCCGGGGTGGCGTTGTTGAAAACATCTATGTATCAAATATTTCGATGACAGATATTCCGACTGAAGCTTTACTTTTCGACCTGTTCTACGGTGGCAAATCAGCCATGGAGGCTTTGGAAGATGTAGATAAAGTTGATACAGATACAGCAACACCTGTAACCGAAGAGACTCCGGTTTTCAAAGATATCTTCATTAAAGACATTGTGTGTCGCGGAGCCCGTCGTGCTATGTACTTCAACGGTTTGCCGGAAATGAACATCAAAAACATCAGGGTAGAAAACAGTTCTATCCTTTGTGATACCGGAGCTGAACTCTGTGAATCTGACCAGATTCTTCTGAAAAATGTAAAGATAATCCCGACAAATGGTCCGGCTCTGAGATTGAAGAATGTCAAAAACATGTCAGTGGAGAATTTTTGTTGCCCGGAATTGACCGAATCTGTCTCCGTGGATGGTTTGAAAAATAAGAATATCCGCATCCAGGGCAAAAACATTCAAAGCAAAAACGTTTCTTTCACAGCAAAAGCAAATAAACGAGAGATAAAAATCCAATGATCTTCCGATCGGGAATAAAACAGTAAAAAGAGTAGCGTCACGTTGGTCAAATGCCAAAATGTCATTACCTTGCGCCTGTTTTATTCCCGATTTTATTTACCCTAATGACAATGAAAAAAAGAATATTATTCACCTTCGCAGCAGCATTTAGCGCTTATACTGCAACCGGGATGTTTGCTCAGAACATCATTTCCAAAGAGTCAACTCAAACTGTTATCATCAAAAACAATGGAAAAACGGCTGAAACAGATTTCCCTGTAGCTCTGAAAATAAATAATGCCAAAATCAAAGGAATTACCGTTTGGGATGGTAAAAAAGAGGTTCCCTCTCAATGTGATGACCTTGACAGAAATGGAACTATTGACGAGTTGGCTTTCGTAACCAACCTCAAACCGGGTGAAACCAAAACTTTTATCCTAAAGACATCATCGGTAAAACTTCCGGATAACAGATACAAGGCTCGTGTGTATGCTGAACTTTTAAAGAAAAACGATGATAAATCAATATCGAAAGTTACTGAAGCATCCTCTCCTACCGGAGATTTGTACAACAAACTTCACCACCATGGCCCGGCTTTTGAGTCTGAACTAATGGCTTATCGCATCTATTTTGACCAAAAACAGACCATCGACTTATATGGTAAATATAAAAAGCAACTGGAAATTGAAGAATCGCAATGGTACCCAACAGATGCTCAGTTAGCAAAAGGCTTTGGTGATGACATCCTTAAAGTGGGTGGTAGTGTTGGTGTTGGAACCCTGAAAGGATGGGACGGAAACAAAGCGATCCACATCACTCCGGTAAGCAACCGTCAGGCACTTGTGCTAGCAACCGGACCGGTTCGCACCGTTGTAGAGATGAATGTTACTGACTGGGAATATCAAAACCGTAAAATAGATTTGAAATCCCGCTATATTCTTTACGCAGGACATCGTGACGCTGAAGTGTACAATACCATTACGAAAGGAGATGTAAAAGATTTGATTTTCTGTACCGGAGTACAAAAAATGCCGGTTGACACGATGAAAACAGACAACAAAAACTGGGTAGCTATGTGGGGGACCGATTTCCCGGTAAACGATACCATCAAATATGGAAAACAGACGGTCGGACTTGCGGTAGATATTCCTTCTCAATATATTGTAAAACCCGCTAAGGATAAAGTGAACTATCTATTCTTGCTTAAAGCGGATGCCAACAATCAGATTAACTATAGAATGACTGTATATGCACAAAAGGAAACTTTCGGAGTAAAAACTGCTCCTGCATTCTTTAATTCGATAAAACGCTGGAATGAATCCTTACAAAAACCACAAGTTATCATCAAACTCAAATAAACGAAAAGCCGCAGATGCGGCTTTTTATTTTTCCATTAGTTCTATCCAGACTTATTTCAAACTATAAATCCTTTCAATAATACTTACCACACTTCTACCCTCTTCTGCATTCGTGGTTATATCATCACCGTCATGTAGAACATCGACCACATTCTGAATCACATAATGGTGGTTTTGAGCCGAGCCTTTGTATGCCCCGTAATCGTTACCCGGATTAGTAGGTGCTAGCTCCGGCATTGTATAATCCTTAATGTGGCAATATTCTACCTCATTCATATATTGACCTCCGACTTTCACACTGCCATTTTCGGCAACAATAGTCATGCTGCTTTCCAGATTCTTATTCCAAACGGATGTCGAATAATGAAAAGAGCCCATTCCGCCACGCTCAAAGTCAAAAGTTACCAAACCACTATCCTCAAAATCGGTCAAAGAGCCATGGTTAAAGTCATCAAACCGCGCATGAATATTGTGGATATCACCGAATAGCCAATATAAAATGTCTACAAAGTGAGAAAACTGGGTAAAGAGTGTTCCACCATCCAAATCAGCTGTCCCATGCCAGTTTCCGGGGGTATAATAACGCTCATCCCGATTCCAAAAACAATTCACCTGCACCAGATAAGTTCGTCCCAGAATGCCACTATCCACTATTTCCTTCAACCATTGTGACGGTGGAGAATAACGATTCTGCATTACGCAAAAGACCTTCCGGTTACATTCCCTTGCTGTTTGAATAACCAAATCTGCATCGTCAACGCTTAGTGCCATCGGTTTTTCGATAACCACATGACAGCCAGCCTTAAGCGCATCGACAGCAATACCGGCATGCAATCCATTTGGAGTACAAATGGATACCACTATCTGAATGTCCGGTGTCAGATTCTGCAATACAGATAACATTGACTTGTATTCGGTATAAAACGGGACATTATTTTGCCCAATTCCTATTTCTTCTTTCGGTTTTAAATCACAGAGCGCGACTAATTCCGTTTCCTCATTCCGGGAAATCATTTCGACATGCCTTTTCCCAATATGGCCGCAACCAATTACGGCAAATTTTATCTTATTCTTCACTGTATTCGTG
>JAUZOF010000669.1 GCA_030706585.1 Bacteroidota bacterium | reverse complement strand
CAGAAAATGAAAATCATGCTGAAACCGGGATGAATTTCTATTTTTCAGAGGGGGTGTTTTGTTGACTGATGGAGGTGTTTCAGAGGCTTGATTGCTGATTGGGGGATATTTTGTGGAGAGAAACTTTTCTAAAGTTTCGGACTTTGGATAAGTTGGAGGTTTGGTGGGGTATCGGCGAAGCTGAAGGTAACTTCTGCGCGAGGGATAGCAGCGGAAAGCCCGCAGCGAGTGCGCGAGCGAGGACTTGCAGCGCATAGCCCGACCCGACCACAGGAGGGGCGCGCCCAAAGGATAGGAATTGAGGGAATGAGGAATTGAGGGGATTTTTGTAAGTTTGCGAGTAATATGTACATTATTATATATGAAAGCCACGAATAATTCTAATGTCTGGATAAAACTATTTTTGCTTTGCATGATTTCTTTGACCTCATGTAAAAGCAAGCATCATGTTTCTATCCGGAATTACGACAGAAAAGAGTTATCACAACTGTATGGTTTCACGATTTCAAATCACGACAATCTTAATCTTTATCGCGAAGCTGCAATCTGGTTAAACACCCCACACTGCGATGGAGGAACCGGGAACAGTTGTATTGATTGCTCCTACTTCGTTTATCTTATCTATAAAACGGTGTATAACCAGGAGATTGCCCGCAATTCGAGGGATATCTTCAGTAAAAACTGCAAGGAGATTTCTAAGAATCGACTGCAAGAAGGAGATTTGGTCTTTTTCAATACGATGAAATCACGAAGCAATCCGATTTCACACGTGGGGATTTACCTGAAAGATGGAAAATTCATCCATACTTCGACTTCTAAAGGGGTAATGGTGAGTAGTCTGGACGAAGATTATTACCGCAAAGCCTGGATTTGTGCAGGAAGAGTACGATAAAAAAGAAACCGCCTGAGCAATCTATTCCCAAGCGGTTTCATATTTGACAATTATAGAATTACATGCCAATACGGCGTTTCACCTTAGCCGTGTCTCTCTTCATTTTCTGAATCCCTTCTTTTTTCATCATGTGACCTTTTTTCATCATAGTATCACGCTTCATGCGCATATCCCCTCCTTTCTTCATCATGTGTTGTCTTTTCACCATTGCAGAATCCTGTACATTCTGCATCCTGACCGTTTTCTTTACTTCTACTTTCTTCTCGACTAACGCCATACCGCATATCGGGCACTTGCCAGCCTTGTCTTTTTTAATCTGTGGGTGCATCGGACAGGTGTAATAGGTCTTTTCCACCTTTTGAGTCTGAACAACTTTCTTTAGGGTACTCTGTGCATTAACAACAGGACACATAGCGATAAACAACCCAGCAGTAAGGGCAATCGAAGCAAAAAGAGTCTTTTTCATAGCAGTACATTTAATTGTTTAATCAAAAAACAAGTGTTTCGGGACTTTACAGCCGATAAAACACACTCTCAATAAACGAATTAAAAGTGCAAAAAGTTCCCGTCACAGAATAAAAACCATAATCTAAAGGTTTATCTATCACGCATTCGGTAGATTCACGAAAAATTCGGAACTTTGAACTACAAATAAATAACGAAATGAACAGAATCAATCCGGATGCAGAACAGATGACTCCATTTATCGTGATGGAGGTACTTGAGCGTGCTTCTGAACTGGAAAAGCAAGGAATCAATATCATCCATATGGAGGTGGGCGAACCCGATTTCGATATGCCGGAGTGTATTGCTGAAGCAGCTTCGGCATCGCAACAGAAAGGGCAGACCCATTACACCCATTCCTTAGGTTCTCTGGAATTACGGGAAGCAATCTGCCGATTCTACAAAAAGGAATACAATGTAACGGTGACACCTGACCGCATAGTGGTAACATCAGGAAGTTCTCCGGCGATATTGATGGCGTTGATGACCCTATGCCAGGCTGGTGATGAAGTGATTATGACTAATCCCGGATATCCTTGCTACCGGAATTTCGCATTAGCTTGTCGTGCTTTACCGGTAGAGGTGGAAGTAAATGCTGAAAACGGATTCCAATACGATATCAATAAAATAAAGGAGGCAATAACACCTCAAACACGTACCTTATTTGTCAATTCACCAATGAATCCTTCGGGGACATTGGTAGATGATGCAGTATTTGAAGAACTAGCCAAACTGGATTTCCCCATTATTTCCGATGAAATTTACCACGGGCTCGTCTATAAAGGAAAGGCTCGCTCCATTCTGGAATTTACGGATAATGCCTTTGTCATAAACGGCTTCTCGAAACGATTTGCGATGACGGGATTGCGACTGGGTTACCTAATTGCTCCACCGCAATATATGCGTACCCTGCAAATCCTCCAGCAAAACCTCTTTATCTGTGCACCATCCACAGCACAAGCTGCGGGAATAGCCGCTCTGGAACAGGCCGATGCGGATGTGGAACAGATGAAAGCCATCTATAACGAACGACGTATCT
>JAUZOF010000668.1 GCA_030706585.1 Bacteroidota bacterium | reverse complement strand
TACGCTTACCGTAAACAACAGTGTAAATCTTGCTGCCGGAAGTATCTGGGCGGTGGATATTGATAAGACCAATGCCAAGAATGATTTGCTGAATCTGACCAGTACGCTCAATGTGGCCGGAAAACTGCAAATTAACGCATTGAACGGTACTTCGTTTGCCGCAGGAGACGAGTTTAAGATTGTAAATGGTACGGTGCTGGGGCTTCCTACAGAAGTCATTCCGGCTCAACCGGCTGCCAATCTTGCCTGGGACTTAAGTGAACTCGCTACCCGTGGGGTATTGAAAGTAACCAATGCTGCCGGTGTCAACACACCCCAGGTGGTTACCCGCATTTATCCAAATCCGTTCAGAAACACGCTTACCGTTGACTTAGGTTCTGAAGCGACAGACCTTCAGGTTTCACTGGAATCTATGTTGGGACAAACAGTCTATATGCAACAAGCATCCAATACTGCAAAACTTCAGATGAATCTGTCCGGGTTGTCAGACGGCGTTTATCTGCTGAAAGTCAAAGCCGATAATCAGGAGTTTGTGAAAAAGATAGTAAAAGAATAAGGAGGCATACATTGCCAACTTTTGTGTGTAAATAGGGGAAACGGGCTGCCGCGATGGTAGCCCGTTTTATTTTTGTCCTGTGTGGAATGAACAAGTCTTAATGTTCTGGCATCATAACTCATCACAGCCGGAACAAGGACCTGTTTTAGGCAAATGATAAACAACGTAATCACAGCGAATAGGAGAGTAGTGACTACACAGCACATTGTTGAGTCTTCATAGTGAATTACTATCGGAACGTATAGCAAAGTAGTCGTATTAAACCACAATCTTACCCGAACGGTCATGACTATTGAAGCTTCAAAGCACATTATTGTTTCAACAGTCATGACTGTTAGACATTCAAGCCACTATGTTCGTCGAACAGTCATGACTGTTCATCCTTCAAAGTACTTCGTAGCTCGAATAGTCATGACTGTTGGAGCTTCGATATGCTTTGTAGTTTCTACGAAGTACTACGTTGTCGCTTCGAGTCGGCTTGTAGTGGTAAGAAAGTGCTTTGTTGGTATTCAGATGTGCTTTGTAGAAGTAATAAGACTCTTTGTTAGGCAAACGATGTGAAGTGTAGTCATATCTTTATGGCTTCTGGTTCTGTTAAGCTGCTATGTAGAGATTGGCTTGTTATCTGATTGAATTGCTTATATTTGTTTAATGGAACGATAGGTAAGTTTTAAGACTTGATTCTAAAGAAATCTGATTAAAGGGCTTATCGTTTATGAGGGATTGTGGTTTCTTTGTATAGGGTTGGCGTTTTGTCTGACTGCCGGTGTTTACAATAATGAATTGTTATTATTAATAGTCATAGTGAAAACCATATATTTTTGGGGCAATTGTTCGGAGTGACGACTTCTGTTTATTATACTAAGATTAGGTCGGGAGCCTTGATCTTTTAACGATATAAGCAGGAGACATTTGTTGAGGGTTAATAGGGACTTATTTCTAAGGGTTTCTTTGTTTGAAGGCAACTGCATGGAAGCGGACTGTTCCCTTGCCGACCTATTTTTTTTATGTAGTTATTTGGCTATTGTCCGACTTGAAGTTCGATGTTAATTTCATCTAACAGGTTACATAGTGATCGGTATTTCTAATTTTTTTGTGTCTAAATATAATGCTGTAAAGAATGAATAGTATCATTTTATTATATTTGCAGCTAAAGCGTCAGAACTTATAAATACTATGGCTCAACATCTTTTTTTCCTTATATCTAATGCATCAATTGTTGTCTTTTTTACGCTTGGTCTTATTTTTCTGGTAATCCCATTACCTCAAGACAAATGGCTTAAGAACTACAGAATTTCGACCCGGGTTTTGTCTTCATTATTTATAATTATGGGGATTTTCTCGGTAATCATGAGATGGTTTAAACTCGCAGAAAGTGCAGTTGAAATTATCCCATTTTCCAGTCTGTTTATTTCTACAATACAGGTCCAGCTTTTTTCAATTACCCTGATTACCTTAATAAATCCCTGGTATGCGCAGTTCCGATCAATTTGCAAACAGGCGTTGCCAATTTTGATTTTTACTGTTTCATATATCATTTCAAGGACTTTATTTGGTGATCATTTGATCTATTCATATTCAGAATGTCGCTTATATCTTTTACAACCGACGTTTATTATCAGAATTGTATATTTTCTTTTCTTTCTTTTCCAGGTCATATACTATGTATTTGTGTTTTTTCGGGAAATGCAGTTATATAAAAGAGAGATTGCTGATTTTTTTTCCGAAACCCACAAGCTTCAACTGGATTGGATTAGATATGCTTTCTTATCAGCGTTGGCTCTGACAGTTTTAGCGATAACCTACTTCTTTTATTTCAATGTAGTTTTTCATACTTTGTTTGTGGTGCTTTATACCTCATTCTATTTTGCTTTTGCATTGCATTAT
>JAUZOF010000667.1 GCA_030706585.1 Bacteroidota bacterium | reverse complement strand
TGCTCATATTCCAGACCTTCCAGATCAAACCCCTTACATTCTGAAACGATATTAAACGGAATCAGTTTATCACCTGATTTGTAATCTTCCAGTTTCAGGGCATTGGCTTTTGCACTAAAGAGCGTACCCACCAATGGTTTCGCCATAATCACCGTTTCTGGTACATGAGTGTATGGATTATATGTCTGAATAGCAACATACTCGATATTCGGTCCCACGCAAAGTGCAGTATTTGAAGGCAAGGTCCAAGGAGTAGTTGTCCAGGCAAGAAAGTAAGTTTCACCCCATTGTGGCAAATCCAGTTTTTCCAGAGCAGAAGCTTTTACCTTAAACTGAGCCACACAAGTAGTATCTTTGACATCCTTGTAACATCCCGGCTGGTTCAACTCGTGTGTACTCAGACCGGTACCAGCAGCAGGAGAATATGGCTGAATGGTGTAACCTTTATAAAGGAAGTCTTTTTTGTAAAGCTCTTTGAGCAAATACCAAAGCGTCTCAATATAGCGGTTGTCATAAGTGATGTATGGATCGTTCATATCCACCCAATAACCCATTTTATGGGTCAGGTCTTCCCATTCTTTGGTATATTTCATCACATCTTTACGGCAGGCAGCGTTATACTCTGCCACAGTGATTTTTCTACCGATATCTTCCTTGGTAATACCGAGCGCTTTTTCCACGCCCAACTCTACAGGAAGACCGTGCGTATCCCATCCGGCTTTACGTTTTACGTGGAAGCACTTCATGGTTTTATAACGACAGAAAATATCCTTAATCGAACGAGCCATCACGTGGTGAATACCCGGCATACCATTCGCAGAAGGAGGTCCTTCGTAAAAAACGAATGAGGGTTTTCCTTCGCGGGTAGCTAAACTCTTGTGAAAGACATCGTTTTCATCCCATTTCTTCAATATCTCTTTATTGATTTCAGATAAATCAAAACGGGAATACTCATTAAATTTTTTCATATCGGTAATATATGCTTGGTATGTCTGATAAATGCTTGTTAAAATGAACGCGCGAAATTAATCATTTTTCCGTGAAAGTCGAAACGGTTTATCGGGTTTAAGCGCGAAGGAGAAGAAAAGCCCTATCTTTGCGCTCCAAATTTCAATGTATGCTGGAAATACTTTATCAAGATGAGTGTTTAATCGCTATTAATAAACCCTGCGGATTACTGGTTCACCGCACTTCTATTGCAGAGGAGAACGAAAAATTTGCATTGCAGATGCTTCGCGACCAGATTGGACAGAAACTATATCCAGTGCATCGCATAGACCGTCCTACTTCAGGAGTGCTACTCTTTGCTTTCTCTTCAGACTGCGCAAAAAAGCTCAACGAACAACTGACAAATGGCGAATCACACAAACAATATACAGCATTAGTTCGTGGATGGATCCACCAGGAAGTTATATGTGAACGTCAGTTAAAGAATGACCGGGGCAATCTTCAAGATGCTTCTACTCGATTTATTCCGGTAAAACAAATCGAACTACCACTGGCTACAGACCGCTACCCTACTGCACGATTCTCTATTATCGATGCTTATCCGCTCACAGGACGCTGGCACCAAATCCGCCAACATCTGGCTCAACTTCGACATTACATTATCAACGACCGGGTACATGGCGATGGTAAGCAAAACCGCATTTTCACCGAAAAGATGGAAATACGCGAAATGTTTCTGCACGCTCGTTCGATTCGGATTTATCATCCGGAAACCAACCACAAGCTTTTTATAGAAGCTCCATTTCCGTCTCATTGGCAGATCATTACGAACAAATAGCCGGTTTATTGTACAAATTGGCTATCTCTAAGTTGAAATTTAGCATTATTATGACCAAAAGAAGTACAACCGCTCCATTTCAACACTATATTTGTGCTGTTTCGCAGGTAAAACTGCCTTTTTTGTCACAAAACTGAAACATCTTTGCAAAACATGCTGTACAATATGTTTTTTTATTTGGAGACGAACCGAAAAAGGTAGATATTTGCAGGACAATAACCTAAACAATCTTTTTTTACCTTAAAAAACTAATACCTATTGAAAACCTATTGAAGAAGGGACATTGAGAAATGTCCCTTTTTTATTTCCCATCACTTTCATTCACAGCAAACAGTAAATCAGTTATTTACAACCATCCAAGAGACAACAATTCATACTATATGTTAAGGAAAAACTGTGCAAGAAATAACAAACAAAAGAGGCGGAGTAAATTTACACCGCCTCTTTTGTTTGTTAAATTAACAATCAATCGTTAATCGCGAGAATCCACGACAAATTGTCATACAATAAATTGAAATCCTTTACGTATACAGCCTCAGTTAGACTCCGGCCAAAGCCACAATCTTATCAAGCGCAGCATCGAGCCCTTCGCTGTTTTTTCCTCCGGCAGTTGCAAAGTGAGGCTGACCACCACCGCCACCCTGGATGAGCTTAGCA
>JAUZOF010000666.1 GCA_030706585.1 Bacteroidota bacterium | reverse complement strand
GAGAATTATTCTAAAATTGTAAATAGCTCAATGGAAGGATTGGTAATTAAAAGTACGGGCAGTTCGTATTGGGTACGTCCCGATGACGGATCGGATGTGTTGGAATGTAAGATAAAAGGTACGTTTCGCACAAAAGGTATCCGCACTACCAATCCGGTAGTGGTGGGCGACAGGGTAGTGGTGGAAGAAAAAGATGGCATTCTTGCGCTGATAACCGGCATTTGCGACCGCAAGAACGTAATTATTCGCCGTGCTTCCAATCTATCCAAACAGGGACATATACTGGCTGCCAATGTTGATCTGGCAGCACTAATCATTACCATTAAGCTTCCCGAAACGTCAACGATTTTTATAGACCGGTTTTTAGCTGCCGCTGAATCTTACAGAGTTCCTTCCGTGTTGGTTTTCAACAAAACCGATCTATACGGAGAGGACGATCTTCTGTACCTTGATGCTCTGATTGCTTTGTATGAAAATATCGGCTACAAATGTTTCCGCATTTCGGCTCTGAACCGGGAAGGAATTGAAGAATTGAAATCGGAATTGCAAGGAAAGATTACCCTGCTTTCGGGGAATTCGGGTGTGGGTAAATCTACGCTTTTGAATGTGTTACAGCCAGATGTGGAGGTGAAAACCGGTGATATTTCGGGGTATCATAACAAGGGAATGCATACCACCACATTTTCCGAAATGCTGCCTCTACCCGAAGGTGGGTTTATTATCGACACTCCGGGGATTAAAGGTTTCGGTTTACTGGAGGTTACTCCTGAAGAAGCAGGGCACTATTTCCGTGAAATCTTTGAAACGTCCCAAAACTGCAAATTCTACAACTGTACCCACACACACGAGCCGGGTTGCGCTGTTATTGAAGCCGTAGAAGCCCTGAGCATTAATCCCTCACGTTATCACAGTTATCTGAGCATTATCGAAGAAATTACGCAGGGGAAGTACCGGTGACCAATGTGTTTATCTATTTTTTCCCCTGACCCAAGTTTCTGATATTGCAGTTTGATCATGAGTCCCTTTTTGTAACGTTCTAGTCAGCACGACTGTCCCTTTTTGTCGAAATGAGATAGATCCAATGCTTGTTCCTGCTTCTTCTACGAATCTTACAAGATAATTCCATTTGTTTTGTTTTTGTATGATATACATTATAACAGGACATGAATATCTACTCTTACTCTTTGAATCGCAAGTAAAAACAATCAGAGAGGAATCATTGTGTTCAACAAATATAAAATTCGGTGTCTTTTGACCTGTGGATTTTTGAATTCCATTTTGAATCAATGTGTCTTGCTGTAAAACATATTGCTTTTTATGCCATTTACCGATAATCCACTTTAAAGGAAAACTTGAGGTCTGGGCGGAAATGTTATAGCAAAGAACTAATGATATCAAAGTTGAAATGAAATATTTGCATTTGATTCTCATATAATATTATGTTGATAAATTTCAATGCGCTTCCAGCCAGTTTTGTCCTACACCAACATCCACCTTCAGAGGAACCGAAAGAGATATGGCGCTTTCCATTTCGCGGGTCACGATGCTTTTTACAATGTATAATTCATCGTGTACCACGTTGAAGTTCAATTCGTCATGCACCTGTAGAATCATCTTCGAACGGAGCTGTTCTTCACGGAAGCGACGGCTGATGTTGACCATTGCAATTTTGATAATATCGGCGGCTGTGCCCTGAATCGGAGCGTTGACGGCATTTCGTTCAGCAAAACCACGCACGTTGGCGTTGTGCGAATTGATGTCCGGCAGGTAGCGTTTGCGGTGCAGCAGTGTTTCTACCCAACCGTCTACACGAGCTTTAGCGATGCAATTATCCATGTACTCTTTTACTTGCGGGTAAGTGGCAAAATAGCCATCTATCAGTTCTTTGGCTTCGCCGCGGGGAATACCCAAACGGTCGGAAAGACCGAAAACGGAGATGCCATAAATGATTCCGAAATTGGCGGTTTTTGCTTTGCGACGCATGTCAGACGTAACCTCTTCGAGAGGAAGATGATATATTTTGGCCGCGGTTGCCGCGTGTATATCCTGTCCCGATTTGAAAGCCTCAATCATATTGGCATCCTGACTCAGGTGCGCCATAATGCGGAGTTCTATCTGCGAATAGTCGGCAGAGAGGAAATAACAATCGGGTTCGGCTATGAAAGCCTTGCGGATCTCCTTGCCCTGTTCGTCGCGAATTGGAATGTTTTGCAGGTTCGGATTGCTGGAACTGAGACGTCCGGTGGCAGCTACCGCCTGATTGAAGGAGGTATGAACTTTGCCTGTCTTCGGATTAATCAAAGCGGGTAGGGCATCGATATAGGTACTCAGCAATTTTTTCAGGCCCCGGTAGTCCAGAATTTTCTCCACGACAGGATGTTTCCCCCGCAACGATTCAAGGATTTCTTCGTTGGTGGAATATTGTCCGGTTTTTGTTTTCTTGGCTTTTT
>JAUZOF010000665.1 GCA_030706585.1 Bacteroidota bacterium | reverse complement strand
TAAGACACCTACGTGCTTGGTTTTTGTGATTTCGTTGACAATTTCAACAGTCGGGCGAATGATACCCAATACGCGCCGATTAGGATCAATATGCGGCAGATTTTTCTGTTGGATGTTTCGGAGAGCTTTAGCTGATGCTGTGTTACAGGCCAGAATGACCAAATGGCACCCCATTTCAAATAACTTATTTACCGCCTGCAGGGTAAACTCATATACGACCTCAAATGAACGTGGCCCATAAGGGGTCCTTGCATTATCTCCCAGATATATATAATCGTACTGGGGCAATATTTCCCGGAAATGTTGGAGTATGGTCAACCCGCCATATCCTGAATCAAATACGCCAATTGGGCCGGGTTGAGAGGGCAGCTTAGTCATAATTTTACGATTTAGAGATAATGTTAGAACCAGATTTAGGTAAATGCTCTATATCAAGTAGGTTGAAAAAAGAAAAGGATGATATAAATCATCCTTTTCTTTTTTCGTATTTTAAAACCTGATTATCTTCTTGGTTTTGCAGCTGGAGCAGCCGGTTTTGGAGTTGTAACTCCAGGTTTAGCTGTTGTAGCAGCTGGTTTTGGCATAGCTTTAAGTTTTGCCTTTACCAATTCTGTAACGTCAGTGCTTTTAGTTGAAGATATGTAAAGAGCTGAGTTTTTATCCATGATATATACATATCCGTTTTCGTCTCCTACAGCTTTCACTGCTTTTACGATCATTTCCATAACTGATCTTTCGAGTTCAGACTGTTGTTTCTGAATCTCTTCACTGCTTTGTTGTTTGAAGTTGTTGAAACGTTGTTCCAGTCCTTGCAATTCCTCAATTCTACGGTTTTTGATGCTTTCTGGCAAAGAGTCTTTTGCGCTTGTAAACTCAGTGTACTTTTTGTTCAAATCGGAATACATTTGGGCAAGCTCTTTTTCGTATTGTTTTGATGTATCGTCAAGCTTCTTTCTTCCGTCAATCATTTCAGGCATTGAAGATGCTAAATCCTGAATACTAACATGCCCGAATTTAAGATCCTGAGCAAATAAACCTACTGAACAAATTAATAGTAGTGATAATGCGATTTTTCTAAGCATAAAAATAATGGTTTATAAATGTTTGATTTAGATGCGCAAATGTAGAAATTTATTTTGAATAACCGAGCTTAGCCAACACTTCATTACTAATATCTATTTTGGGATTGGCAAATATGAAGTTATTAGCAGAGGATTTATCCAAAACCAACATATAACCTTTTTCTTCAGAAATGGCTTTGACAGCATTGTAAATGTCATCCTGGATGGGTTTGATAAGGCTTTCCCGTTTTTTGAAAAGCTCACCATCCTGTCCAAAATATTTGCGTTGCAATTCGACTACTTCCTTTTCTTTCTTCACGATTTCTTCTTCTCGCTTAGTTTTCATCTCATCTGACAGAAATACCATTTCAGATTGGTATTTCTTATACATCTCTTTGGCTTGTTTCGATGAGGCATCTACCTCAGCCTGCCACTTAGCGGATACTTTATTCAGTTGCTCTGAAGCCATTTCGTATGATGGGATATTTTTCAAAATATACTCTGTATCAATAAGCGCAAACTTTTGAGCCATACCCGAACATGTTGCAGCGACAAACAAAACAGATGCGATAATCATCTTTCTCATAATGCTTTTGTATTAAAGGTTAATAACTTAATTGACTATTTTGAGAATGTAAAATGAGTCTGCTTTTAGAACTCCTGACCGATAATAAAGTGGAAGTTGCTACCACTATATTGACGGGTCAATGATCCGGTTGACGATGCAACTTTATCAAATCCGTATGCCCAGTCAATACCTAAAAGGCCAATCATCGGAAGCATGATACGTACACCAACACCAGCAGAACGTTTTAATGTAAACGGATTGAAATCTTTAATATCAACCCAGGAGTTACCTGCTTCGAGGAATGTCAATCCATAAATGGTAGAAGATGGTTGCAAAATGAATGGATAACGCATCTCAAGGCCAAGTCGTGAATAAGCATATCCATAACCTGCGTTTGACAAGGATCCATTTTGATAACCACGCAAAGCAACAGTTTCGGTTGCATACATACCAGTATATCCGGTCATACCATCACCACCCATGTAGAAGGTTTCAAATGGCGATTTCTTATCTTTATTATAATAACCTACAAATCCATAATCCGCACGAGTAGCTAAAATGAATTTATTGGTGATAGGCATAAATGTACGTGATTTGAATTTCCATTTATGATATTCTACCCATTTGTATTTCTCCGCATTGTTCGTGATTTGAGAATAATCTTTTCCGTCAAACAATGAGTAGGGTGGAGTAATTTGTGCTGATAACGTGAATGTTGATCCGTAACGGGTAAATGTCGGATTATCAATTGAACTTCTGCTTAAAGTCAGATTCAGGCTGAAATTGTTGCTGTTACCATTAGTTACAAGGAAATAATTCCAGT
>JAUZOF010000664.1 GCA_030706585.1 Bacteroidota bacterium | reverse complement strand
AGAGGGCGCGAAGAGAACGAGTTAATGAAAATAACGAAGATGTCTCAAAAGTCAACGTTGTTATTGATAAACTTATAAACTGAAAGGTTTTTTCATTTTTCTACCCCTACATTCCCTTAAGGGGACTTTTGCGCCAATCAAAATAGCAGATTTATAGCCCCTTCAGGGGTTTGGGGTACAAGAACAAATATCTATTCTGGATTCGTAAGTTATTATAAAATCAACATTGTCTTTTGAGACATCCTCATTGCGAATCAGTATCAGAAGGAAACGGCTGCTCCGATTTGCCAGTTCAGTCCGAGAGAATCATATCCGTAATATGTTTGGTATTTGGTTCCCATTACATTGTTCAGGCGGATAAAAGCGGTCAGCCAGTCGCTGTATGAATAAGAAGCTCCGAGGCTAAGATCATTCACATTTTTCATTTTGGCCGATTCCGTGCCGTACAGATATGCATATCTGCCCCCGGCAAAATAGTAGTTAGCATTCACAAAAATATTGCGGGTTATTTTGGCTTCGCCTCCAATCTCTATTTCAGTGGATGGTTTCATCCACGCTTTTGCGAGTGTTTTCGTGTCCCAGTTATTGTATGTGGCATTGATATGTGCCAAGAATCTATCTTTCCAGTTGTATGCAACATTCAGTTTGGCAGCTACCACACTGGCTTTGTCATAGAAAACGTTGAAGGTTGGCTTCAATATTTCTGCATAGTTGTACAGATAGTTGGAATTTGCCAATATCAGGTCAAAAACATAAGTCGGTTCGTACTGGTTTACGTAAAAGTATTGTTTATTGTATGATTTGTAATCAACCGAACCGTTAATTAAAAGACCTGCTAAAGGTGAGAATTTGATGCCGCCAAATACATCTATCGGAGCATATGAGTCATCAACACGCAACGTCGGAGCAATGTAGTAGTTTTCGGCTGTAATTTTCTGCATCGAATTGACGGAGTATTCGCCAGTGACACCGGCATAAAGTGTTACGGTTTTGATCAGGTTGACTTGTGCAGAAACATCAGGCATCAGATTGAAGGATTTTCCTTTGCCGTTGATCGAAAAATAATCTTTCAGTCCTAAGCGAACGCTCCAGTCGTCTCCTTTCAGATTAAAATAAGGATTTACGCCAATAATCGAATGGCTCGGATAGAGTTGTTGATCCTGGTATTTGGCATAAAACATATTGTAATCGTCAATTGCCAGACCGATGCGATGTTCTCCGATCGGTAAATCGATGTTGCCGGTGATGTGAACCAGTTGTTCGCCCAAACCGGTGCCGGGAGTCAGGTTGTTGTACTGAACATCGGCTTTGTATGCAATGGCGTCGGCATCTCCTTTTGATTTAATGCCTGCTTTTAGTCCAAAATTGATAAAGCTGTTGGTGGAGTCTTTGTAGTTCGCTGTGTATCTGTTGAAGTACTGACCGTTGGTGCCGTAGTAGTTAAAACCGTTGCGTTTGAAGTAGGCACCCATATTCAGGTCGAAATTTTCAAGGCGGGTGACATAATTCAGTCCGAAGTTAGTGATCCACTGGCGTTGTGTGTTACCAAACAGGCCGTGAATGTGGGTGTCGAAAGTGAGCGATTGAGAGCCGTCGTCCACAATGGGGTAGAACACGTCTCCCAAAACGGTTCCATACATCCCAAAACCCAACAGAGCATAGCCTTTTTTATAAGAATTCTGATCCAGATGAATTGCTGCTGCCGGCCATTTGTTGACTTCGTATTCCGGTTTTAGCAAATTCATTTTCTCAGAATAAACGGCTTCCGTCTTTTTAATTTCCGGCTCTGTGATTATGGGTGTAATATCCAGCTTGTCAGTATTTTTGATAGTTGGTACGTAATCACGCTCAATAACGACATTGCGTCTTGCTATGGTGTCGTTTTTGCCGCTCTGTGCGGCAATAATCTGGCATCCGGCCACGAAGGCAGTGAGGATAAAACAGGTTGTTTTCTTCATTGTTTCGGAGTTTTTTATAATTCGTGAACGGTTTTTATTTTGGAGTTGCAGACTTTTCAATATCCTGCAATTTCTGTTTTACAATCGATAAAATATCATCCTGTTGGTGATAGTTATCCTGAAGCGTCAGTAAATATTGCTTTGCCTGGAAACTGTCTCCCCGTTTGGCATAAATATCGGATAAAAGGATAAAGCTTTTGGCCAGCCAATACTGGTGCGGAGTGTTCAGGTTGATAAAACTCATCACTTCGGCTTCGGCTTTCTTTAGGTCTTGTTTCTGGAAATAATAGTTTGCCAGTTCGTATTTGGCTTCGGCACCAAAAACAGTGCGCACATTTTTCGAAAGCACAGTCAGGTCGTTGAAAGCACTGTCCGATTTGTTGATTGCCAGATAGGCTTTTGCTCTGTAGAAGCGTGCTTCGGTCGACATGTCGGAAGATGCCAGATTGTTGTTGAGTATCCGGTTTGCACTCTTGATAGTGCTTCCATAATCGTT
>JAUZOF010000663.1 GCA_030706585.1 Bacteroidota bacterium | reverse complement strand
GTTAGCAGTAATTTTTTTACGATCTGCAGTAAGCCGAATTTTAGCCGGTATGCCTGTTGTCTTCAATATTTTGGTTGCAACCACCTTGCCATTTTCCAAAGCTACGGCTTTTAAGATGCCGGCCTTATAGGGCACTTTAAAGTTGGCTGTAATGCCTGTTTGTGTATTTATAGATTGTTCGGCAATTAGGTGTCCATTGAGCTCAAGCCGCACAACCGGACTTTTACTAAAAACCCTCACATCCATTAATTTACCTTCGTCTACGTTCCAGTTCCAGCTTGGCAACTCATCAGGCCAACCCCAGTAGGAAACAGTTTCGACCATTCCTTCGGGGATTGGTGCGTGAACCATCATTTCAATAGAGCTCCTATTCCAAACCACATCCCGATAGTACGACTGTGGTTTCTTAAACCCGCATAAATCAATGTCTCCGCAAAACGCATTGAACCATGGCCAGGGTTTTAATCCTACCTGCATCGTTTTTCTGGTTCCGATACTGGAGTTACCACATGCCGCTTCGCCCAGATAATCCATGGCAGTCCATACGAAATCGCCAATTACCCACGCATTTTTTTCCACTTGCTGCCAGTAGGCATACGCTTCGCCTGGGTAAGACTCGGTACCAACCATAATTCTTTCGGGAAATTCCTTGTGATCTGGTTCGTATTGCTTATCCAGATAATTATATCCACCCACATCCAAATCGGCATAAGAGGGTTCGGTGGTTGACCATTTCTGTCCCTGATGATCCCAAAAACTACAAATGGCTTCGGTTACCGGACGGGTAGCATCCAGTTTATGTACTTCCGCCACTAACCGTTTTCTGATAGCAAATCCCAAGGAATCAGCCCGCTCGTTAATTTCATTGCCAATGCTCCACAAAATTACCGAAGGGTGATTCCGATCGCGATAAATCATCGATTCAAGGTCTTTTTTCCACCATGTACTAAAATATAGATGATAATCTTCTGTGTTTTTTGGTCGTTCCCACATATCGAACGCCTCATCAATTACTAGCACTCCGAGGCGATCACAAGCATTGAGGAACTGAGCGGATGGTGGATTATGACTGGTGCGGATCGCATTGAATCCATTTTGTTTCATCAATTCTACGCGACGTTCTTCTGCACGGTCGATGGTAGCTGAGCCTAAAAAACCATTATCGTGATGCATACATCCACCTTTCAACAATACCTTTTTGCCGTTGAGTAAAAAACCCGTTTGTGCATCAAAATGTATCGTTCGAATCCCGAAACTCACAGTTGTTTTATCGGTCATTTCCCCGTTTACAAGAACAATTGCTTCCGTTTTGTAAAGGTTTGGTGTTTCCGTTGACCATGCTTGCGGTTGAGAAACCCGAATGTGTTGCGTTATTTCTTTGTTTCCAGGAGTCAGTTGCCCAATACCGGTTTCAGATTGTTGAACAATTTTTCCATGAGGATCAATAACCTTAATTTGTAATTTTACATTTGATTTTTCGGAATCGTAGTTGACGATGTTCGTCGATATTTTCAAATCAGCTACCTTATCGGATAGATTTTCGGTATGAACAAAAAGACCATTGTGAGTGATATGAGTTGATTGTTTTTGTATGAGCCACACATGACGATAAATACCTGACCCACTGTACCAACGTGAATTCTTGCCTTCGTTCTGAACCTTTACGGCAATGACATTAGGTTTACCTGCGGGTAGAAGGAAGTCTGTTATTTCGTACTGAAATGCGGTGTAACCATAAGGATGAACACCCACAAATTTACCATTAACCCAAACTTCAGAATTCATATACACGCCATCGAAGCTGATAATCGTTTTTGTAAATGGTTCTGTGGATTTAAGGGAAAATGTTTTCCGATACCAGGCCGTCCCTCCTACCGTATATCCGGTAGCTGTTGTTCCGACACTCTCTTTTGAAAAAGGCCCGACAACCTTCCCTTTTTCCTGATTAGGAAGCTCTTCGATACTCCAATCGTGAGGTAAATCAAGGCTGCGCCAGGTTTTGTCATCGAAAGTAGGTTCTTCGGCTTTGGCCAGGTTTCCTAATTGAAATTTCCAGCCGTTATCAAACAAGACTTCAGAACGCGGGGTCTGTGCCTTTCCAGAGAAAGACACACCGATCATAAAGAAGAAAAACAAAACAATTCTACTGCGTGTCATATTTCATCTTAGTTTTTGGGAAATCCTTTCAAAACTATTTTTGAGGGGTGATCCGGTACAGTCCGGCTCCGTGCTGCTTCAATTCCCGGCTGAATGCTCCGCTAAAAGTGCCCAGATCCTTATGCGCCCAAAGGTCACGCACCTTTGCTTTTCCTTTGATACCAATGGATTGGAAATTAACCTTCACATCAGCTTTGTCAGGAAGATCCACTTTGCCTTTATCCACAAGTGCACCAAAAACAACCGAGCCCGTTTCCTGAGTTACATAACCTGTTGCAGAGAAAGAATCATACCCTTCC
>JAUZOF010000662.1 GCA_030706585.1 Bacteroidota bacterium | reverse complement strand
TGTATAATAACGTGCTCTGTTATTCCCACCTGAAATCTCTGCAACAGCTTCAGTTTTATTATAAGCTTTCTTCAGAAAATCAGAAGAGTAGAAATCAAGGTTCGGATAGCGATACGGATTTTGACCTGTGCTGTAATTATAGATGTCATTTGCACTGTACAAGGGAGTCAAACCATCATTGGTACGAGCTTCGTTGTATAATGACATATATTCAGCAGAACCAAGATAAGTTGGATAACGCTTGGAAACAAACATTCCGGAATTAACCCGAACATCCACTTTGTTTGGTCCGGCTTTACCTCTCTTTGTTGTAATAAGCACAACACCTTTGGCTGCGCGACTACCGTAAAGCACTATCGCGGAAGCACCTTTCAGGAATGTAATCTGATCAATTTCAGTTGGATCAACATTGTTAGCATCACGGGGAACGCCGTCTATTAAGACTAAATAATCGCTACCCATGCCCCACAATGAATTACCAGTCCACCCACCCACATAACCTTGCATATTGTCAAGACTATAGGTGTTGTAGTTCTTCTTCATTAAATCTTCCATATCGACTACGGAAACTCCTCCTAACAAATCGCTTTGCGGCACTTTCCTGTAAGCCACCTGAACTAATGAGTTTCCATCATTATTCGAAGAAACAGCTTCATTATCTGCAGATGTTTGCGCAGTCGCTAAAAACAGCGAAGAGAAGGCAAACAAAGCACATAAAGTAAGTCTTATTTTTATGTATTTCATCGTATATTCATTTGTTGTTAAACATTAATGTTTATTAGAATTACCATCCGGGATTTTGTCCGAATTGCGGATACAGCGAAGTATCTTTAATTTTCAGAGGGAACCAATAATGCTTTGAACCAAAAAGGCGGGTCAATACGACCTGTTCTCTAAAGTTAGCTATACGAGCATTTTTAGGATCATTCGTTTTGTAGTAATCGTCACTTTCTACCCGGTCGAATTCCTGCGATGTTTTAACATTATAAGGAGCTTCAGTAAGAAGTAACCAACGTTGCAAGTCGTTAAAACGGAATCCTTCAAAAGATAATTCCACTGCGCGTTCTCTTCTTATCTCGTCCATAAATTTATGAGGATCAGTTCTCAAGGACGGATTTAAATCTCCACTCGGGCCACCTCCAACTGGATCGGCTCCTACGCGTTGGCGAAGAGTATTAATTGCATCTACTGCTGTTTTGCTAAAATTAGTAGACTTAGCTGTAGAACCACCAACTGCAGCACATGCTTCAGCATACATCAGGTAAATATCGGCCAAACGCATATAGGGCAAATAGCAGTGGAAGTTACCACCCCAGTTATACATACCATCGTATTTGTTACATTGATGAGGTACTAATTTCTGAATGAAATAACCCGTAAGACTACCATTGTTTGCAGATCTCATCGGACCTCCTGTATAAAGACGCAGGTTACGCAGATATTCCTGATCTGCCGGCATTGAAGCATTCACAAATTTAAAGCCGTCGAACATAATATCATGATAGAAACGTGGATCTCTACCCTTGAAAGGATGAGTAGGATCAAAACCTGAATTAGGGTCATCCAAAGGTAATCCGTTGGCCATACCATACAATTTCACATAGTTAGCTGTTGGTACATGAATAATGTTATCATGTTCAACCAAACCATTAACTTTGGGCCCGAATGTCTTAGATGTATTCCAGTTACTGCCATTACCATCAGATGATGGACCACGGAAGATTGCTTCTGTAGATCCCGGCATCAACCAACCTTGTCCTGTTGTATAGAATATATCGGTAAAACAACTTGTAGCATCGCTGGTTTTCACGTGATCATAAACGCTGCTATATTTGAATTGCGCTAACGAATACTGAGTTTGGTTATTTTCCACCAATGTCAATAATTCCCCGAATACTTCTGCGGCTTTCTTGCAATAATTAACATCGTAGTCATACGTTTTAGCTCCACCAGTTTGAGCTCCGTTTTTCATCAATGGACTTCCGGCCCACAAATAATCTTTACCTAAGTATCCGAGAGCCATGATTTTGTTGATACGCAATTGGTTTTTCCCGAGAGTACTTTTTCCCACCGTGGTGTTATCCCAATTGATCGGCAACAAATCAGCTGCTTTTCTGAAATCCGCAGCTGCACTGTCAGCGCATTGCTGATAAGTAAGACGGGGCAATGTCAGGGCACCGGATGAAGGTAAGACTTTCGTCACATAAGGCAATCCTCCAAGATATTCCATCAATTCGAAATGCCACCATGCTCTGAAAAAGTACAATTGACCTGCAATCAGATTTTTTTCTTCCTGCGTTGCCACGGCCATTTTATCTAAATTCTCTAATCCCATGTTGGCCTTGCGGATACAATACCAGGCATGGGGCCAAAGAGCATGATCAAATTTGTTTCCAGACGTTGGGTTGGTTGATGGTTTATCTAACCAGCATCCGGCCTGAGCCAAATTTCCAGCCT
>JAUZOF010000661.1 GCA_030706585.1 Bacteroidota bacterium | reverse complement strand
GGGTGAAAACCAACTTCAATATGCCGGTGGCTGCTTACAACGTCAGCGGTGAGTTTGCGATGGTAAAAGCCGCAGCCGAGAAGGGCTGGATCGACGAAAAACGCATCGTGCACGAAATCCTTACTTCCATCAAACGGGCCGGTTCGGATATTATCATAACCTACCACGCACAGGATGTGTTAGGCGATTTATAGTGACCTCTCCTTCCGATAGCTATCGGAACCCTCCGAGGGAGGGGCTTTATGGCTTTTCGTATTGAAATAAAAGTAAAACTGATTATATATCTAATAACTAATTAAAGCAACGTCCTTTAAGTCTCCTTTGGGGGGATTTAGGGGGCTTTTCACACAATGAGAGATTACAAAAACAGTATTGCCGCATTCCGGGAAGCACAGAAACACATTCCCGGAGGCGTGAACTCACCCGTACGCTCATTCAAAAGCGTAGATGGGGATCCCCTTTTTATTGCTAAAGCTAAAGGTGCAAAAGTGTATGACATCGATGGTAATGAATACATCGACTATGTAGGTTCATGGGGCCCGATGATTTTGGGTCATGCACACCAGAGTGTCCTTGATGCTTTAAAGGAAGTGTCGGAATTAGGCGTAAGCTACGGAGCACCTACATTGCTCGAAACCGAGATGGCGATGATGATTAAGCGCATGATGCCATCCATTGAATCAGTTCGTATGGTAAATTCAGGAACCGAAGCGACCATGAGCGCATTGCGTCTGGCTCGTGGTTTTACCGGACGTGAACTGGTCATGAAGTTTGAAGGTTGTTACCACGGTCACAACGACAGCTTCCTGATTAAAGCCGGTTCGGGAGCGCTGACCTTCGGAACTCCTAATTCACCGGGTGTAACCACCGGAACTGCGCAAAGCACTTTGATTGCAAAATATAATGACCTGGAATCTGTTAAGCAGTTGTTCGAGAAACATGGCGAACACATTGCAGCAGTTATTCTGGAACCTGTTACCGGAAATATGGGGGTTGTTGAACCTCTGAAAGACTTCTTGCAGGGCGTTCGTGACCTTTGTACAGAATACGGTACAGTGTTGATTTTCGACGAGGTTATGACCGGATTCCGTTTGGCAGCCGGTGGAGCGCAGGAACTCTATGGCATCACTCCGGATTTGACTACATTAGGAAAAATCATCGGCGGCGGTCTGCCTGTGGGCGCTTATGGCGGTAAACAGGAAATTATGGACCAACTGGCACCTAAAGGCCCGGTTTATCAGGCCGGAACATTATCCGGAAATCCATTGGCTATGGCTGCCGGATTGGCAACCCTGAGAATCCTTGAACAAACACCGTTCTTCTACAACGTGATGGATATGAAAGCGGCCCGCTTGGCAAAAGGGCTGAAAAGATGTCTGGCAGAAACAGGCATTCCGGGTGTGGTGAATCGTGTCGGTTCGATGTTTACGTTGTTCTTTACCGAGGAGCAGTCGGTAAAGAGTTTTGATGATGTGATGAAATCAGACACGAAACGTTTTGCACGCTTCTTTAAACTTTCACTCGATGCAGGTGTTTATTTAGCACCGTCGCAATTCGAAGCTGGTTTTGTTTCAATTGCCCATACCGATGAGATGATTGATCAGACCGTTGAAGCTGCTTTGAATGCGATGAAGCAGTTATAAAGAATAAATTAACGCAAAGTCGCAAAGACGCCAAGAACAAAAAACGTAACGTCTTTGCGCCTTCGCGTTCAACGAGAAATTTTATGCAGGAATCCCTTATACTGAAGACCCTTCGCGGAGAGGCAACCGAACGTCCGCCATTCTGGTTTATGCGTCAGGCAGGCCGTGTATTGCCTTCCTACCTTAAGATTAAAGAAAACTATACCTTCTGGCAGATGATGCAGAAGCCCGAAATTGCGGCTGAAGTAACCTTGCTACCGGTCAATGATTTGGGGGTAGATGCAGCCATTCTTTTTTCCGATATCCTGGTAATTCCTTATGCTCTTGGCATGGGACTGGACTTTACGGATAATGGTCCGGTTTTTGAAAAACCGTTGGCGTTTCGTGAAAATCCGTTGGCAGATCTTAAGCCCGATCCGTCGAAGCTAAACTACATTTACGCAGTAATAGATGAGATTATCAAGACTCGCCTGGAAAATACACCGCTGATTGGTTTTTGCGGAGCGCCATTGACAGTGCTGTTGTTTATGCTGCAAGGTCTTGGTCGTAAAGGCGATTTTCCCAATGCAATCAAGTTTCTGTATGAAAATCCGGAAGCGACCCGTTCTTTAATCGATCAGGTGACGGAACTCTCCATAACTTATGCCTTAGGCCAAATAGAACATGGAGTTGAAGTATTCCAGTTATTCGATACACATGCCGGATTAATTCCGTTTACGATGTATCAAGAGCTCTTTATGCCTGCGGTTCGCAAAATAGCTAAAGCGGTACGGGACAAAGGTGTTCCGTTCATCTTTTTTCCGAAAGGAGTCGGAGTGGGGATTACCGAAAT
>JAUZOF010000660.1 GCA_030706585.1 Bacteroidota bacterium | reverse complement strand
TGCCCCAAATTAGCACCGGTCATTGATGAATTTCTGGTAAAGTTAAAAGCCTTTGAATCGCAGTTGGGATCGGAATATATTGATTCCTTTAATCGAATTGAACTAAAGAAAGGAGAGTACCTCTTTCGTTCAGGAAAGATCGCAAAAGATATTTGGATACTCGATCAGGGTATTGCCCGTACTACTGTGGAGCATGATGGCAAAGAGGATACCATTGGATTGTATTTTGGCACAGAAATCATTGAGTTGTATTCAAGTTCCACACTTCGTATCCCATCCATATTTAATATACAGATGCTTACTGATGCTGTGGTATATTCTATTAGCTGGAAGAAGATCAATCAACTAAAGGAACTTAATCCGATTATTCATGAAATAGAGAAGCTGATGGTAGCCTGTCATGTTCATTATATGGATAACCGTTTGTTGGAATTACAAACTCTTTCAGCCAAAGACCGGCTTGAGAACTTGCAGAAAAACCGGCCCGATATGATGAAGCATATTAAACGAAGTGTACTTGCTTCTTATCTTGGCATTGAGATCGAGACTTTAAGCCGTATCTCTAAACCAGGAGGAAATCAAAAATCGCTCTAAGCAAATCCTGCAAATATATCCTTTTCATGATCACATCTTTATGACTCCGCCCGGATTCATATAGATGTGTTTTGCCCTTCTGCATTTATTCTCATTTACATCTTGTGTATTTAAGGGCCGGAGAATCAACTGTATCTCACGCCAGCTTCCCTTTTTGCCTGAAAACTATTAAATCATAGTTATTTGTATTCATCCCTCGTTTTTTGACTTTTGTCAAATTGATTCAAATTTTTAATTCATTATTTTGTTGCTGTTGAAAGCGTTCATTGACAGTTTGTTTTAGTTTGCATACTAATCCGGTAAATAGATTCAAGGTGTGCTATTGGGTTGTATTAACACAAACCAAAATACCGTCTAATCAGATCTGTTTTTCGCCTATTCAGGTCTGATTTCCGTCTAAACAGGTCTGCTTTTCGCCTATTCAGGTCTGTTTTCGTGCTATGCAAGTCTGATATTGATCGATTCAGGTCTGCATAGGCGCTATGCAGACCTGAATTTGAGGTATGCAGATTATTATTTGCGCTATTCAGGTCTGTTTTTCGTCTATGCAGGCCTGTTTCGTACCATGCAAGTCAAAATAGGCGGGATAACCCTAAAAGTAGCCCTTCTCCGCCTGTGTATTTAGATAATAGAGAGAAATATCATTTATATCCTGATCGTTCATTTATCTATCGGTAGGCATGTCTGACTGATGCAGACTGACAAACAATTACAACAACAAAGTATTAATCATTAAAACGTCCTCATTATGAAAATACTAAAAGTATTACTGACTTTCGTTCGCTTTCCGATTATGGATAAAATCGGATTTTGCAGAAACGTTTTGGGCAAAATGGATAAAAATCCATATTATCCTAATCCTGATGTCTCTTTGGCTGACGGAGTAATTCTGGTCAATCAGTTGGAAGCTGCATATCTCGAATCACGGGATGGTTCGCGCGTGGCAGTCTCTAAAATGCACGACATTGAAGAGAAGGTCGATATCTTTTTCCGCAAACTGGCTAATTACGTCGAACGGACTGCGGATGGCGATGAAACTATTCTCCTGAGTAGTGGTTTTCAAATCGCAGACCAACGCGGTCCCGGCTCGAGAGCCGAATTTTCCGTCTCACATGGTAGCACCTCCGGGTCGGTATATCTTTGTCGTAAGTCTGTCGATGATTCAAAATCGTACATCTGGCAATCAGCGAAAGATACACTTCCTGAAAATGAATCAGGCTGGACTCCGGCCGGATATAGTACGAAAGCCAGTTGTGAAATAGACGGTTATGAGCCGGGGACTAAATATTGGTTCCGCGGAGCTGCCATTACAATCAATGGTGTGACTAATTATACCAATCCGATCATGATCATTGTGGTCTGAAAAAGTGCTTTTTAATGATAGAACTCTCTCTTTAAGCCCGGTAACAGTGATGTTATCCGGGTTTTTTCTTTTGTAAAGTCTATTCCTGTAATATCGGGATTATAAAGATAGGAGCCAAAAAAAGAGACGCCATTTACGACGTCTCTTTAGTTTCTGTTGTATAGATAAAGAAATGGCTTACTTCACTCCGTGCGACAATCGTTTTAATACCTTTATCAAGGCAAACAGGATTACAGAAGCAATACCTGACATGACGACAAACACCATGAAGAAGTCAAAAAGATTAGTAATCTGGAAGCCCAGGATGTGCTTGATCTTGCCATCCTCGGGATAGAGTCCGCTCAATACTCCGGCAAATTTATTGGCAGTAGCGTTACTCATAAACCATACCCCCATCAGCAAAGAAGCAAAGCGGGCAGGCGCCAGCTTGTTCACCATCGAAAGCCCGATAGGAGAGAGGCAAAGCTCACCCATCGTGTGGATCAGGTAGAGACTGGTGAGCCACATCATGCTTACCTT
>JAUZOF010000066.1 GCA_030706585.1 Bacteroidota bacterium | reverse complement strand
CGGATAGGATCGTTACCAAAACGAAGATGAGAACAGGTAAAACCGCCTGACTTTTTAGAGTCGTAAGCGAAGTATGCCTGACAATATTTATTGGTGTTGTCACCAATGATTTTGATTGAGTTTTTGTTAGCACCTACAGTACCGTCAGCACCCAAACCATAGAATTTAGCTTCGAAAGGACCGTTTTCAAAAACGATTTCCTCTTTTTTCGGAAGAGAAGTGAAAGTTACGTCATCTTCGATACCGATAGTGAAACCGTTTTTAGGTTGTGGCAATGCCAGGTTTTCGTAAACTGCAACGATTTGAGCCGGAGTAGTGTCTTTTGAAGACAAACCGTAACGACCACCAACGATCACAGGAGCGTTAGCTTTACCGTAGAAACAGTCTTTTACGTCCAGGTACAAAGGTTCGCCGGTAGCACCCGGTTCTTTCGTACGGTCAAGTACAGCGATTTGCTTAACTGTAGAAGGTACTACTGAAAGGAAATGCTTCGCTGAGAATGGACGATACAAGTGAACAGAAACCAAACCTACTTTCTCGCCTTTAGCGTTCATGTAGTCGATCGTTTCTTTGATCGCTTCAGTTACAGAACCCATCGCGATGATCACGCGATCAGCATCTTCTGCACCATAGTAATCAAACAAACCATATTTGCGGCCAGTTACAGTAGCAACTTTGTTCATGTAATCTTCAACGATTGCAGGTACAGCATCGTAGAAAGAGTTACAAGCTTCACGAGCCTGGAAGTAAATATCCGGGTTCTGAGCCATACCGCGAGCAACAGGATTTTCAGGATTCAAAGCACGTTTACGGAAATCAGCCAATGCATCCTGATCGATGAATTGTGCAAGGTCGTCGTTCTCAAGCATTTCAATCTTCTGGATTTCGTGAGAAGTACGGAAACCATCAAAGAAGTGAACGAAAGGAACGCGAGAAGTCAAAGTAGCTAAGTGAGCAACACCAGCCAAATCCATAACTTCTTGTACAGAACCGGTTGCCAACATAGCGAAACCTGTCTGACGGGCAGCCATAACATCCTGGTGGTCACCAAAGATTGAAAGAGCGTGAGAAGCCAATGCACGAGCTGACACGTGGAAAACTGAAGGTAATAATTCACCTGCAATTTTGTACATGTTAGGGATCATCAACAACAAACCTTGTGATGCCGTATATGTAGAAGTTAAAGCACCAGCCTGCAATGAACCGTGTACAACACCGGCAGCACCAGCTTCTGACTGCATTTCTTCTACTTTAACTGTTTCGCCAAAGATATTTTTTCTTCCGGCAGCAGCCCATTCATCGACATATTCAGCCATAGTCGAAGAAGGAGTGATGGGGTAAATACCAGCTACTTCTGTAAACATATACGAAATATGTGCAGCAGCCTGGTTACCATCACAGGTAATGAACTTCTTTTGTTTAGTCATAATTGTTTTTAAATTATTTGGTGTTAATCAAATTGTAATTGGGTCTCTCAATATATAGTGGAGTTTGAAACTCTCTATCATTTTCCAGCCTAATAAAGAAATCCGAAAAGCCAGAGAGGAATGATACGGTCATTCCCGACCTTGATACCCTCCTGGGCATAATAGAAGTCTGGATTAATTTTCCCACGCATATTCTCGCCTTCAATTCGGAAGTTATATTTATTGTTTATCTTGAAATGAACGTTTTTACCACCGGTATTCAGGTAATTATCCTTATACAAGACGTTATAAAAAAAGGTTTCTCGGACATTCTGTTCATCAATCTGCTTCAACTGCAAAGGGTAAATCAAATTCGTATTGTGCAGATAAATCATGGCCGGCTTCTTCGGATACTCATCGCCTTCAGCATAAAGCATATTAATCAGTCGGGCATCTTTGAGGTATTTGATATAATTCATTACCGTTGCGCGGGATGTATTAATATCAATGCTCAACTGACTGATATTTAAAGGGCCGGGGCTATTGGCCAACAGGTAAAGCAGTTTTCGTATTTTCTGATAATAAGAAAGTTCAATCTGTTTCAGGAAGAAGATATCACTCTCAATCATCAGATTTATGGTCTTGATCAGCGACTCGGTAAAATTTTGTTTTTCAAGAAAAAAGGGATAAAAACCGTGATGAAGATAATCCTGAAAAAATGCCTGTGGATTCACCCGACGGCAAATTTCTTCGGCAATATTCTTATGATCTGCAAGAATTTCTTCTAAAGAATATGATTTAAAATCCTTTCCGGCTATCAGGTTAAGAAACTCGCGGAAAGATAAACCACGTAAAAAGTAAGAGTCTACCAAACCGAATAACACCGGGTTTTCCTCTTTAAGTCGCATTGCCGAAGAACCCGTGAATACAATCTTCAACTCCGGCAAGGTCTCATAGCAAAGCTTCAGCTCTTCCGACCAATTGGGGTACTTGAAAATCTGGTCAATAAGCAGCGTCTTACCTCCGTCATCAACAAACTTCCGTGCAAAATCGAGCAGAGTGCAATCCGTAAAATACAAATGGTTCATGTTGATATACAAACATGAACGATCCGTACCAAAGTTATCCTTAGCGTATTGAAGTAAAAAAGTAGTCTTCCCAACCCCCCGGGAACCTTTGATCCCAATTAACCGGCTGTTCCAGTTAATTTCGTTCATCAGATCACGTCTTACTGGGGAATTGACATTTTCAACTAAATATTTATGCGTCCTATAGAATGCTTCCACGAATTTCCTGCTCTAAATGCGATGCAAATTTACAATAAAATGGCATTTTTGCAAACCTGACATTGCAAATTTGAGGAAAAATATTGTTTTGTTTTTGTGGCAGGGAATAATATCGCATTTTTATGGTAAGAATATTCACTCTTAACAGATTAACGAAGAAACCGTACCTTTACTATGTTTGATTTTAAACTTTCATTATGACACCGATCCGAAGCCGTAACGCAGAAAAACAGATCACCCAGAAAATCATCTGGAATCTCCATTTCAAAACGGGCCTCTCTCAGACGACAACCTATTATATTTTCAGGATTGTCAATATCTATTTTTCGACGGTTAGACATATAAATATTGTATGTCACACCCGGCTCCTTATCTTCGGCTTTCCATTTAAACAATAACTTGTTCTTATCTTGCAAGATAGAAAGTTCCCTGGGAGAAGCAGGTGCGATACTATCTTGCCAGACCATAGGTGGAAAAACAGCAGGACACCTATATGAGACCAATTTCAGAGAATCCGCACACGACTTCACGTTTTTCATCAACTGCTCCGTCCGGAAATAAACCTGCCCTCCGGAATTTATCAGGCGGGTATAATTTAGCTCATTCATTATGGTACCCATTGGCCAATCGCGCTCATTCAACATATAAAGAGCCAACCCTCCGAGTACAGGACGTCTGCATGCATCCTTTTTCCAGTCAGACATAAAAGGCATAAAAACCTCTTCCTTAAAATACATCATCGGAACGATAAAATCCTGTTTTCCTGCATGAAGCCAGCTTTTTGCATCCTGCATTACTTTGGCAAAACCGTTCCAACCGAGAGAAGAAACATTTGTCAAATCGTTATATTTACCAATCAACGAAGAACTCACCTGCACCCAGGGTTTCAATACCTTCACTGAATCATAAACTGCAAAAACAATACGGTTGATATTTTCACGGCGCCAATTTGGCAAGTTCAATCCGTCTCCGTAAATTGCTTTTGTCTTCCGATCGGGAAGTTCACCTTTTTCAGGATAACGAATATAATCGAGATGAATACCATCTATGTCATAACTTCGGGTTAACTCCGCCGCCATACCGGAAATAAGATCTGTTGTTTCTGGACGACCCGGATCAAGAAACCACTCATCTCCGATCTTCCTACAAAGTTCCGGTCTCTTTTTCACCAATGAATTCTCGCCCAACTCCCGCACTTGCCGGTCACTGCCAATCGGTACTACTACCATCCACGCATGACATTCCAAACCACGCCTATGACACTCTTCAATAGCAAATTTCAATGGGTCATAACCAGGCGATTTTCCGCTTTTGCCCGTCAACATCTGGGTCCAGGCATCGTATTTCGATGGATAAATCACATCATTCCGAAGCCTTACCTGCAAAAAAACAGCATTGAAATTTAAAAATTGTAATCGGTCTAGTATTTTCAACAAATCACTCTTCTGCTTTTCAGTGGAAACACTATCTTTGGCCAGTGTTGAAGGCCAGTCTAACCGCCAAATGGTGGTCAGCCAGGCTCCCCGAATCTCATGCTTTGGCGGCATAGCTGAAAGGGGAACAACCATCAAACAAAGGAGAAGCAAAATCAAATATTTATTCTTCATTTTAATCAGGTAATTTGCAATGCTTTAAAACCAGGCATCCACACAAAGATAATAAATGAAAGAATAAAATGGCGGCAACGGACTTCAATTAAACGATCTTCTGTTTTCTGAACTGATTATAACATCTTATTTCCTCAATCAAAAATACACTTGTATTCAGAATATTAAAACGCAAACAATGAAAGCAAACGTTCTGGCCACCGTGCTAATTATTTACCTGGCAATTATTGCCGTTGTCGCTTTTCCTAAATATAAGGAAAGCGGAGACTGGATTACCTATGGAGCCATAATTGCAGGCCAATTCTGCATCATCCTCCTACTTCGCTTTTTCACTCTGAGAAGGGAAAAAATGATGAAAAATCCCAACGATAAAGACAAACAAAAAGAGTAAGTCTGGATAATCAAACTCCAGACCTTCACTCATTGCAAAACATTGCACACAACTAAAATTACAATTAACCTTTTGTTATTCAAACCGGAATTGCTAAATTTGCCGGATAATTCGGGAATCTAATGAAAAAAAATATATTTGCGCTCCTTGCACTTCTTTTAATTGCAACGTCTTGTAGCGAATTCAACAAAGTACTGAAAAGCTCGGATTATGATTATAAATTTGAGTATGCCAAGAAATGCTACGAGAATAAAAAGTTCTATCGTTGCTATACCCTTCTCGAAGAGCTTGTACCTATTTATAAAGGTACGGAAAAAGCAGAAGAGTCTCTCTATCTGTTAGCCCAGAGTTATTACGGCAGTAAAGACTACACCACTGCGGCACAAAGCTTTACCACGTATTACAACACATATCCCAAAGGACAATATGCTGAATTAGCCCGCTTTTATGCTGCTTACAGCTATTATATGGAGACCCCGGACCCTCGACTAGACCAAACAGACAACGATAAAGCAAGAGCAGCACTGGTGATGTTCCTCGAATACTACCCACACAGTGAAAAAGCAGAAGAGGCACAAAACCTTTTGTTTGAACTTCAGGAACGATTGGCTTACAAAGAGCTTCTTAACGCTAAACTCTATTACGATCTGGGTCCGTTAAAAATGAGCAACTCGCCGGAAAACAATTATTTATCCAGCATTATTGTTGCCCAGAACGCATTAAAGGATTATCCTCTGAGCAAATATAAAGAAGATTTTTTCTTCCTGGTATTGAGAGCTAAATATGCACAGGCAGTGAATAGTGTTCAGGAAAAAAGAATAGACCGTTACCGCGATGTAATCGACGAATATTACAACTACAAAAATGAATTCCCTGAAGGGAAACATATAAAAGAGGCGACCAACATGTTGGAACATGCCCAGAAAGTGGTGAAAAATTAATAACAATCAAGCAATATGGACTACAAAAAATCAAATGCACCTACTAACACCGTAACTCGTGACATGATTAGTATGTCAGCAGATACGGGTAATGTTTACGAAACTGTTCGTATTATCGCAAAGAGATCGAATCAGATTTCTGTGGAAATGAAAGGTGATTTGGAGAAAAAGCTTCAGGAGTTCGCTTCATTCAACGACAACCTGGAAGAGGTATTCGAAAACCGCGAACAGATTGAGATTTCCCGTTATTACGAAAAACTGCCTAAACCGGTGTTGATTGCTACACAGGAATACATCGAAGGAAAAGTGTATCATAAAAATCCGCTCAAAGAGAAAATGTGATTTTAAATCCTTAATAATGGGGATATGTATCGTGCGTAAGTACTATGCATATCCCTTTTTTGTTTTGACACCTCTTATCTAAATTCAGAACCTGTAATGATTCAACGCATTCAATCCGTATATTTACTGGCTGTTGCCATTCTGATGGGAACTGCCTCATTTTCAACGCTTGCTCAACTTACCGGAAATGGCGTTGCATATACCTTCAGCTCATGTGGTATTTATGCAAACAACACACAGGCTTTATCGACTCTGCCCGTATTCTTAATTTCATTGGCGGCTACCCTGCTAGCTGTGATCAGTATTTTACTGTATAAAAAAAGAAGTAACCAAATCAAAATCACCGTGCTAAACAGTATCCTGATTATTGGTTTTTATGTTGCGTTTTTGGCCTATTACCTTGTTGCAAAAGGCAAGCTGAACGCAGAATTAAGTATCAATATTACATTATTCTTGCCTTTGGCTTCATTCATTCTGAATCTTTTAGCTTTGCGTGGTATTCGTAAAGACGAAGCGCTTATCAAATCGTTGAACCGAATCCGATAATTACCAACAAACAACAAATTAAGATATTTACAAATGAGAAACTGGACAACCATCAAAGAATACGAAGATATCAAGTTTGAATACTTCGAAGGAATCGCAAAAATAACAATCAACCGCGAAGAGGTGCGTAACGCTTTCCGCCCGGAAACCAACGTGGAAATGCTTGACGCGATGGAAATCTGCCGCGAACGCGGAGATATCGGTGTTATCGTCCTGACCGGCGCCGGCGACAAAGCATTCTGTGCCGGCGGTGACCAAAAGGTAAAGGGCGTAGGTGGTTACATAGACGAGCATGGTGTACCCCGCCTCAACGTTCTTGACCTACACAAAGCTATCCGTTCAATTCCCAAACCGGTAATTGCTATGGTAAATGGTTTTGCAATTGGTGGTGGACACGTTCTTCACGTGGTATGCGACCTGACGATTGCCTCTGAGAATGCAATCTTCGGTCAAACAGGCCCTAAAGTGGGTAGCTTCGATGCCGGATTCGGCTCGTCTTATCTGGCTCGTTGTGTTGGTCAGAAAAAAGCCCGCGAAATCTGGTTCCTTTGTCGTCAATACAGCGCTAAAGAAGCAGAAGAGATGGGTATGGTAAATAAAGTTGTTCCCTTCGAACGCCTTGAAGACGAAACCGTTGAATGGTGTCAGACCATCCTTGAACGCAGCCCGATGGCTATCCGGATGATCAAACGCGGGCTCAATGCCGAGCTTGACGGACAACGCGGGCTGATGGAGTTTGCCGGTGATGCTACGTTGATGTACTACCTGATGGAAGAGGCTCAGGAAGGCAAACACGCATTCCTCGAAAAACGCAAACCGGACTTTCAGAAGTTTCCGAAATTCCCGGGTTGATAGATATTCACGCAAATATGCGAAGACGCAAGGATAATGCAATTCACCTCTGTGTCTTCGGGTATTTGCGTTTTCTCTTTTTATGGCATTTCCACTAAAACGAATTTCTCAAAATGGTTATGAAAAAATCAATCGTATGCTTTATCCTGTTGTTGGGATTGTTTGCCTGTAAATCAGATGACAAGAAATCGGCATCGCATCTGGAAAAAGCCCGCCAATATATGAATCAGGGAATCTTCAATTCTGCAAAACTGGAGATCGACACCATTCGTACATTTTACCATAAAGCCTATGCTGTAGTGAAAGAGTCAATTAAGTTGATGTACGAAATTGAACTTAAAGAGCAAACCAGAACGAACAAATATTGCGACAGCATCCTGATCACACTCATCCCCAAAGCTGAAATACTGAAAAAAGAGTTCATTCTCGATAAAGACCCTAAATATCAGGAGACCGGAAACTGGATCCTGAAATCCCAAAGCGTAGAAGCCAATATTGGAAAAAGCTGTATTCGCACCGGTGTTTCCGAGAATGGCGATATGTACATTACCAGTGTCTATTACGGAAAAACGCCTATCCACCATAAAGCCATTAAGATCTCAACCCGTGACGGCCTATTTGCTGAAACGCAACCTATCGCAGCGGATGGCGGCAATAACTACTCTTTCGTTGATGGCGGAATGACCAGCGAAATCGTTACCTATTTACATAAAAAAGAAAACGGCATCACCGGATTCATCAAGCTTTATGGGGTAAATCAACTCAAAGTCACTTATTTGGGTGATAAGGATTTCTCATTCATACTGGACGAGAAGACAAAACAAGCTGTATATAAAACCTACGAATTGGCGCAGGTTCTGAGTGCAATCAACAAATATTCAAATGAGCTGAATTTGTCGGCGAAGAAAATCAGACTCCTGAACCTGAAAATAGATCAAAAGAAATAATTCCCCCATTCTTGATTATGATCAATTCTGTCACCATACTGGATTATATCGGGACATTTGCATTTGCCATCAGCGGCATCCGGTTAGCAGCTTTAAAGAAATTTGACTGGTTCGGCGCATACGTTGTCGGCTTGGTGACAGCAATCGGAGGTGGCACCATGCGCGATGTCCTGCTCAACACCACCCCTTTCTGGATGCACCAGCCCTCCTACCTGATTTGTACTGCATTGGCCCTGTTTTCGGTAATCTTATTGGGGAACCACATTATCCGGTTCAAACACACGTTCTTCATCTTCGACACCATCGGCCTCGGCTTATTCGTTGTGGTGGGAATAAATAAGACACTTGAATTCGGATTCCCCGTATGGGTCGCCATTTTCATGGGAACGCTGACCGGTTCTGCCGGAGGTGTTATCCGGGACATTCTGATTAATGAAGTTCCCCTGATTTTCCATAAAGAAATCTATGCGATGGCCTGCGTTTTAGGAGGGTTAATCTACTGGGGATGCTACTACTTCGGGCTGGAGCCTGCCATTACGCAAATATTATCTGCGTCCGGCGTAATCCTTGCCCGGTTTCTGGCAGTTAAATACAAGATTGCCCTACCACAGCTTCGGAACATCAATTAAGAGACTGATTGTATTTTATCGCTTTACTTTGTTAGTACTATTTTGAGATAGATTCTTGCTTTTCCCCGCAGATTTAACAGGCTTAATCAAGAACGAAAACTGAAAAACATCTCCAAAAGAGACTAAATGAAGAAGCAAAGGAAGGTTCGGCACTGAAAAATGGTCGAGAGTCTGCCCCTCTAGCATTTTTCAGTGCCGCTGACATATTTTTCAGCGCCTCTCTCGCGTTTTTCAGTGCCACTCTCGCATTTCGGAGTGACTCCGGAGCATTTTTCAGTGTCTCCCATGCACTTCGGAGTACCACTGATGCATTTTTCAGTGCTTCCCATTCATTTTTCAGTGCCGCTAAGAAAAGAACCGCCTCCTTTATGAAAATGGTTCGGTAAAATTTATCAGACTCTAAGCCTGATCTGCTATCTTTTTCATTATAAATGCAATTTCCGGAATCTCAATTCCGGAGGTTTTTCATTTGATATCCATCAATATACCCTAAATGAGGTATGATTTTACCCCAATAGCGGTATTTTCCACGCAGTCATAACCTAGTTATTTTGCAGTATGATTATTCATTTAAAAATACTATAGATTATGTCTGCACAAAATTTGAAATTCGAAACACTGCAATTGCACGCTGGTCAGGAGGTTGACCCAACAACAGGCTCACGCGCTGTACCCATTTACCAAACTTCATCGTATGTATTCAAAGACGCTCAGGAAGGAGCTGATTTGTTTGGCCTACGTAAGTTTGGAAATATCTATACCCGCATTATGAACCCGACTACCGATGTGTTCGAAAAACGCATCGCGGCTCTCGAAGGCGGTGTAGCTGCACTGGCAACCAGCTCCGGCCAATCGGCCCAGTTTCTTGCCCTGACCAATATCCTCGAAGCGGGAGATAACTTTGTATCCACCTCTTTCTTGTATGGAGGCACCTACAACCAGTTTAAGGTTCAGTTTAAACGCCTGGGTATCCAGGTGAAATTCGTAGATGGCGATGCGCCGGAAGAGTTTGAAAAACTGATTGATGAAAAAACCAAAGCCATCTATCTGGAAACTATCGGTAATCCACGATTCAACATTCCGGACTTCGAAGCGATTGCAGCCGTTGCAAAGAAACACAATATTCCTTTAGTCGTTGACAATACCTTTGGGGCAGGCGGTTACCTCTTCCGTCCTATCGAACACGGTGCAAACATCGTTGTCGAATCGGCTACAAAATGGATTGGCGGACATGGCACCAGCATTGGCGGTGTGATTGTAGATGCTGGTAACTTTAACTGGGGCAACGGCAAATTCCCTCAATTCACCGAGCCATCTGAAGGCTATCATGGACTGAAGTTTTGGGAAGTATTTGGCGCAGATGGCCCTTTCGGCAATATTGCATTTATCATTCGCGCCCGAGTGGAAGGTCTGCGCGATTACGGCAGCGCTTTGAGCCCGTTCAATGCGTTCTTGTTACTGCAAGGTCTTGAAACGTTATCTCTCCGCGTACAACGCCACGTGGATAATGCGCTTGAACTGGCGAAATGGCTCGAAAATCATCCACAAGTGGAGAATGTCCAATATCCGGGCCTGGAATCCAGCTCTTATCACAATCTGGCAAAAAAATACTTGAAACATGGATATGGCGGCGTACTATCATTCAAAGTTAAAGGCGCTGTAGAGAACGCAGACAAACTGATTGACAATCTCAAACTGATTAGTCACCTTGCTAATGTGGGTGATGCTAAATCTCTGATTATCCACCCATCATCAACGACCCACCAACAGTTGAGTGAGGAAGAACAACTCAGCACAGGAGTAGTGCCCGGCCAACTCAGGGTGTCTGTCGGGATTGAAAATATTGAAGACATTAAAGCCGATTTGCAACAAGCGTTTGAGACTCTACCTAAGGATAAAGATGGCTTTTCCATCAAGGGTGCGTTCAAAAAACTGGTAAATAATTGATTTGCTCCTAATATTTACATTTTCGTTTTCCTGCAATTCCACAAAAAAGCCCGCTGCTCTGAAAAATCTCAGAACGCGGGCTTTTTATTATTCCGATTAAATATTTATTTCAGTTTCAATACATCACTATCCTGAGGCACATATTCTCCGTCAAGCTTATTGAGTTTATATAAACTGGCCATTCGGATACCATATATCTGTGAAATAGAGTGCATCGATTCTCCCGGTTTAACAACATGCCTTTCGTTTCCTCCTTTTACCTTTTTGTTTTTCTTTTCCAGGTAAACAATGTCTCCTTGTTTTAAAGGAAAATCTTCCGGCGTTTCATTGTATTTAGCCAGATCTTTAACTTTAAAGTCCATATCCTCAGCAATAGCTTCATAGGTATCTCCCCGCTTGGCAACAACGTAAAGCAACTCATTTGATATAAATGTCGGACGCTCATTTCTCTTCACTTTGTGATGCTCCGAGCTCTCTTTTTTCGTTTCGGCTTTAGCCAGCTTCAGGTCATCGAACTCATACAATTGAAAATCTTCAATGACTTTAATCAGTTTGTTGGCGTAAGATTTATCGGTGGCATAACCGGCTCTTTGCAGGCCTTCAGCCCACCCCCGGTAATCCCTGATGTTCAGAGTAAATAGAAAAGCATAACGAGGATTACGGCTCAAAAAAATCGAATGGTCTTCATACGATTCGTCTGCTTTATTATAAGAACGGAAGCAATCATTCTTGATATCATCATCATGAAATACTTTTGGCCCCACCCAATTGTTGTTACATTTTATGCCGAAATGGTTGTTTGACTCTTTCGTCAGCTGACTGTTTCCTGCTCCCGACTCCAGTAGTCCCTGGGCAAGCGTAATGCTGGAAGGAATCTGAAACCGCTTCTGATGATCCATAGCAACCAATTTGTATTGATCAATATAGGCCATAAATTGCCGGTTTCGGTCCTGAGATTTCAGACTAATAGCACACAAAACGATTATCAAAAAACAAAAAAACGCCCTTTTTACTTGCATATCTCTTTCAAAATAAGAACCGACGGTTCCAAAATTAGATTTTACCGTTATATTTGTAGAAAATCCAAAAATAACTATGGATGAACGGATTATTACTGCAAAGATACAAGTTTATACAATTTCAGAGCTCCCCGAAATTGAAAAAAATCTGATTTCAGCAGCCCGTACAATTAGTGGTAATGCTTATGCACCTTACTCCTCTTTTCAGGTTGGCGCCGCTGTCCTTTTAGAAAACGGACAAATAATCACCGGTAATAACCAGGAAAATGCGGCATACCCGTCAGGTCTTTGCGCGGAGCGTGTAGCTCTTTTTTTTGCAAATGCCCAATATCCCAATCTTAAAGTAAAAGCGATTGCTATCACGGCACAGACTGGCGACCTATTCGTTTCGAATCCGACAGCCCCTTGTGGTGCTTGCCGTCAGGTCATTCTGGAATCAGAAAACCGGGCTGACTATCCGATTCGAATTTTAATGGCGGGATCCGACATTGTATATGCCGTGGATAGTATAAAAGAATTACTACCTCTACATTTTGATAAAAGTAACCTGAAACATGAGTAAATTTTTCTCCCGAATCAAACTGTCCCTTTTCGTCTATTTATTGCTAACCAATCTCCCCCTGATCCCAGCGCAGAATCAGGCTGTCAATCCCAAAGTGAGCACATTCACAGTTCGCTCAAACGATAATTGGCTAAATCCTACAATTATTGAGCTGAACGGAACAGACAAAATAAATATCGATTTCGATTTTCTGGATCAAAATGCACATTACTTCTATTACTCTGTAATTCATTGCAATGCAGACTGGACACCATCTGAATTATCTGAGAGTGAATATCTTGACGGGTTCAACAATCAACCCATTGAAGACCACAAAACCTCTTTCAACACCTATCTCAACTATACCCATTACCATCTGCAAATTCCCAATGATAATGTAAAACTGAAAATATCGGGCAACTACCTGGTAAAGATCTACGAAGATAACAATCCGGAAAACGTGATTGCCATAGCAGCTATTTCAGTGTTTGAAAAACAGGTAAATATTTATCCGACAATCAAAACTAT
>JAUZOF010000659.1 GCA_030706585.1 Bacteroidota bacterium | reverse complement strand
TATGTACGCAACAACATTTCATCACGGTCATCACCATTTCCAGCAGTAATACTCGGTGGGCTGTTTTGTCATGTATGTTTACAAATGATATTAATACAAAGGCTTGCCGTTTCCGGTGAGCCTTTTTTATTTTGCCCGAATAACCTCGAAGAGGTTAAATCTAAATAACCACGGGTGAAGCCCGTGGAAAACTATAAACGGCATTCCGAACCCTGAGGGGTTCAACCCAACAAATGATATAAACGAATAACAATAACTATACAAACAACAAAGCTATGTTACGAATCGCAGTGCAGGCTAAAGGCCGTCTTTACGAAGAAACTATGGAGTTGATGAAAGAAGCAGGCATCAAACTCTCGAATGCTAAACGTACCCTTCTGATTCCTTCAAAGAATTTCCCTATCGAAGTACTTTTCCTTCGTGATGACGATATTCCACAGTCTGTGGCATCTGGTGTTGCCGATGTCGGTATCGTGGGCGAAAACGAATTTGTGGAGAAAGAAGAAGATGCACAAATCGTAAAACGCCTTGGCTTCAGCAAATGCCGTATTTCCCTGGCTATTCCTAAAGACGTGGATTATCAGGGTGTAAGCTGGTTTAACGGCAAGAAAATTGCAACCTCTTATCCGGTTATCCTTCAGAACTTCCTGAACGCAAACAACATTAAAGCGGATATCCATGTGATTACCGGTTCGGTGGAAATCGCTCCGGGTATCGGTTTGTCAGATGCCATTTTTGATATTGTTAGCTCTGGTAGCACATTGGTGAGCAATCACCTGAAAGAGGTGGAGATTGTAATGCAGTCTGAAGCTGTACTGATTGGCCACAATGCATTGTCGGAAGAGAAAAAAGAGATTCTGGATGAGTTGATGTTCCGTTTCGACTCTGTGCAGAAAGCAGAAGGTAAAAAGTATATCCTGCTCAACGCTCCTAACGAAAACCTGAAAGAGATTATCAATACCCTTCCGGGTATGAAAAGCCCTACCGTTATGCCATTGGCAGAAGAGGGTTGGAGCTCTGTTCATTCGGTAATTGACGACAAGCAATTCTGGGATGTAATCAACAAGATTAAAGGTCTTGGTGCTCAGGGTATTTTGGTCGTGCCGATTGAGAAGATGATACTGTAATTAGCAAATTTGAGAATTAGCAAATTAGCAAATGGTTGGCTAAGTTTGTTTTTACGAATTAACTAATATGCTAATTTGCTATGAGAATTGAATATATGCTGATATATGGAGAATAAAGAAAATGTGATTCTTAATTTGAGCCTCGATTTTGCATTAGATATTATCCAATATGCTGAGCTTTTGGAAGAAAAACGGAAGTTTGTTATTGCAAAACAGGTGTTAAAAAGTGGGACATCCATTGGAGCCAATGTCAGAGAAGCTCAAAATGCAGAAAGCAAAGTTGATTTTATTCATAAAATGAAGATAGCAGCGAAAGAAGCCGATGAGACGGATTTCTGGTTGGAGTTATGCAACCGTTCTAAACAATATCCGGATTGTATTGAGCTTCAAGAGAAAAATGCAGTTATACTTCGGATACTGAATAAAATCATAGGGTCATCAAAATCGAATAATAAATAATGCGATTCAGCAATTAGGGGTGTATTCATTTGCTAATTTGCTAATCTGCTAATTTGCTAATTATGAAAATCGTCAAATATCCAACCCAAAGCGAATGGGCAGCTTTGCTTGCCCGTCCGGCAATGGACACGACATCGTTATTTGGTACCGTTCAAGGGGTGCTTAACGATATCCGTTCACGCGGAGATGAAGCCGTGAAGGAGTACGAACTGAAGTTCGATAAAGTGGAGCTGACCTCATTGCAGGTGACAGCCGATGAAATAGCAGAAGCGGAAACGTTGGTTTCTTCTGAGCTTAAATCGGCTATCCTGACAGCGATGAAAAATATCGAGACTTTCCATGCTTCTCAACGTTTTGAAGGCAAACAGGTGGTGACCATGAACGGTGTAACCTGTTGGCAGAAAGCGGTGGCAATCGAGAAAGTCGGCCTTTACGTACCGGGCGGAACTGCACCGTTGTTCTCTACGGTGTTGATGTTAGCTGTTCCTGCACGTATCGCAGGCTGTAGCGAGATTGTTCTTTGTACGCCTCCCAACCGCGAAGGAAAGATTCACCCGGCTATTCTGTTCGCTGCGAAATCAGCGGGAGTAAATAAGGTCTTTAAGATCGGAGGAATCCAGGCTATTGGTTCAATGGCTTACGGTACGGAAAGTGTGCCCAAAACCTACAAGATATTCGGTCCGGGTAATCAATATGTGACAGCAGCCAAGCAATTGGTCAGCCTCAAAGAGGTGGCGATTGATATGCCTGCCGGTCCTTCAGAGGTACAGGTAATTGCTGATGCGACTGCTAATCCGGCATTTGTAGCGTCTGATTTCTTGTCTCAGGCAGAGCACGGAGCAGACAGCCAGTCTATACTGGTAACTTGCGATGAATCAGTCGTAGAACCGGT
>JAUZOF010000658.1 GCA_030706585.1 Bacteroidota bacterium | reverse complement strand
GGTTTTACCAAAACTGTCGGATGGAAAGTTTTGCTCACTTTCTGGCCGTTCAATGATAAATTGGCAGTCAGAGTAACAGTGTAAGGATAATAATCAGGGCGTGTTACCTGACCATCCGCTGTAATCACTTTGTTATTTGAAGTGCTCCATGTAATGGCTACGTTATTGTGTAACAATCCGGCTGCAGGCAATGTCAGGTTAGAAGTAACCTGAGTTGAGTCTTCAGATGTCAATTTTGCAAAAGTCAGGTTAGTCAACTCATCATTGAGGTCTGTATTTACATAGTTCGGGTTTTGAGCATAAGCAGCTTCCAGGTTACCCAGGGTTGAAATAACGCCTTCTTCACCTTCGTTCCATCCGGTCACTGCGATATCATCGGGTGTCAATGCTGTGCTCAACACCTGGAAATCGTAAAGCATAGTTTTACGCAAGTAAGAGTCAGCCACATAATTTGAACGGCCCAACCAGTTGTAAAGGGTTCCGGTCAATCCTGCTTTAGGCAAAGTTGTAGCAGGTAGGTTGGTCATAGTAGTGCTCTGAGCCACTTGTACTCCATCAATATATACCGTTCCGGTATTTCCACTCTGAGTATAGGCAAAATGGTGCCATTTACCCAATCCGGCATTTACATTGGCTCCGGTAGCCTGGTTTCCGTTATCGTAACGATTGGAAGATACACTCTGGCTTTCAGCCTTCAAGCTACCGATGATATAACCGGTTGGTTTGGTCATAGCCGAGTCAGTGTTAGAGAATGTCCAGTAGAAGTTACCGTTACTGTTAATGGCTGTATAATCATCATCAATACGGAAATATCCACACATCGTATAGTCAGTCAATGAATATATCGCTTTACCAATCTCAGTTCCCATATCCAGATAACCGGAACCATTACCTGTATATAAAACGTTATATTGCGCAGAACCCGGATTACCGATAGTTCGGATACTTGCCTCATTTTTCACTGTTCCGACAAAACCGCTGTACTGATCTTTAACCGTTACAACACCGTTTGCTGAAGTAATATCGCTGTTGTCAAATTTCCAACGAGCCATGTAAGTTGGCATTTCAGTAACCGGAGCAACGATAACTCTAAAGCTTTTTGTCTGGTTGTAAGTCTTTCCATTTAAGACCATAGACAGCGTAGCAGTAAGAGTTGCCAGCGCATTGTAAGTCTGCGGACGGGTCACAACACCAAATGTATCCACAACGGCATTGTTTGACGAAGCCCATTTAATGGTCACACCCTGTGTTCCTGCTGTCGTCGGCAAAGTTAAATTAGAAGATATCGGTTTACTTAAATCACCTAAGGTCAATGCATCAGTTTGTTTCTGTAATTCTGCAAGCGCAGCATAGTCAGTTCCTTTATCTACAAGTGATAAATCCCGGATAGCACAAAGTGACGCGGTATTAGCACCGAATGAGATATAATAATCACCATCTTTAGACGCCAAAAATGTAAGGCTACCAGTCGTCATTGATTTTGCAGTAGTACTTAACGGGAAAGTGGCACTTGTACCAGAGATAGCTGCGTTTGTACCGGTTACCTCTAATGGAGCGATTGCACCTGAACCATCTCTTGCAGTACAAACGGTTGTAGTAATTGTAGGAGCTGATCCATTACTATTCCAGGCATAACTCCATGTAAAAGTGTAAGCATGTCCAGCGGTAAGTTTTGTTGAGTTTATTGTATCCAACTTCAGGTAATACTTTCCGGAAGTAGAAACAACGCCATCCCAACGGATGTACATAATACGACCGGCATCATACCCCGATACATTATCCATATAACGAATATTCCCTGAACCATTCGCTGTGTTCCAGTTTGTAACTGCAGTAGCCGGGTTAGTTGACCAGCCCCATTTATTTGCCTGAGACCCCTCGCCTGTTGCATAAGTGGCCGTAGAGGCTGTATAACCATTCCAGAAATCTATAAGATTCTGGGCATTCGAAGTGAGTATCATGCAAAATGATACCACAATAAGAGATAAGATTTTCTTCATGATAAATTGATTAAAATGTTCATAACCTACATTACATTTGATTTGTGAGTAAATTCAAGTTAAACAGAAGGCTCTAAAATAGTTCCCATTTTCAAAAACAATACGTGATTGAATTAGTTTATTTTCTTGTGATAAAAAGCATGATCATTAAATGGTTTTCCCTTTTTATCTGATACAAAACTAATAGGAGACTCACTCAACCATGAGGAAAATTAATTCAAAAAGGAGGAGACAATCTGAGAGGTTTGTAAAAAACGATTGTTTGAAAATATAATGGACCAGACTGACCTAAAATGAGAACGGTAAACACAGATGCACCGTGTTTACCGTTCTTTAATAGTATCCTTTATACAAGGAAAGAGATGGATAAAAGCAGATTCTTTACTTTACAATAAAGCGGGTTAGGCCTGTGACTTTTTCATCCTCCACGGATTGAATCAGATAGACACCCGGGCTCAATGTGGAAATATCCAGGGTTGAATTTGGCGAGGTTATTTCCTGTCGTT
>JAUZOF010000657.1 GCA_030706585.1 Bacteroidota bacterium | reverse complement strand
CATTAATCTGGCCAGTCAATGCCGAAGATAAATTGGTAACCGAAAGATCGCTGATGTCAGAAGTGGCAACCGAAGCGACCGAACCCGTCAAATGCGCTTTCTTTTGAGTACCGTAACCTACCACTACAACTTCATCCAACTTCATCACGTCTTCTTTCAAGACAATGCGGGGATTTTTCAGGTCTGTAATTGTCTGACTGATATATCCCAGATAAGATACGGCCAATTTACCATTAGCCGGAACCTGCAGCGCGAATTGTCCGTCAATATCAGTAATCGTTCCTGTGTTCGTTCCGCTTACCTTAACAGTAGCTCCGATAATGGGTTTTTCATCTTCACCCACAACGGTTCCTTTGACCGTACGCGATTGCTGAGCATAAACCGGCAAAGCAAATGCCTGGATGAGCGTTAGGATTAGACCAAGAATTAAAAATTTCTTCATCTTGCTATATTTTAAACGTTTATATTCTTTATATATTAATGAGAAGGTAACCAGCGTGGATCACCGGAACCACGTGCAATCTGATCTGCACCGGCCATAGTAAATACTCCATTACCCTGATAAGTCAGTTTTGGATCGGTTTGAATATAATCACCACTGGTATCACAAGTTGTTCCCTGTACTTCTCCTATCGGAAATACTCCGTTATACCAATAAGAGTTTCCTCCACCTGTAAACGTTGCGTTAGTACTTCCTCTGCGGAAACGTTTTACAAAACCATTACCGTTAACTGCGGTAGCATTCTCTCCCGAATTGACAATAACACATTTTTGAATCGTGATTTTATCTCCAACCTGCCCCATAGCACCATTCGAGTTAAAGGATTGGGCACCTTCTGCGCAATGGTAGAATGTAGAGTTGGTTATGGTAACACTTCCATTTGCCCAGGTTTCAGTCAACGGCTTCACGCTACCTGCATTTCCTGAAGAAATCTGGCAAATACGATTACTACTATTACCGGTCACTTCATTATAGAAAGTACTGTTTGTTATCGTCATATCTTTTACCATACCTGCTCCGAAACGAATCGTAGCCTGATTGAAAGTGTTGGTGTTTTGTCCGATAATACAATCTTTAATAAGGAAAGTGCCTATACCATATTTCTTACTGTTATCGTAGAAAAGGTAATATTTAAGACCTGTTATCTTACATGATTGAATTGCAATCGGAGCTGTAGTCGGAACTACAGTATAACCGGCAGAAGTCAATGGAATAGCAGGATTTGGCGTGGCGCTCATGAGGATTATTGAATTGCTGGCTGTTCCTGCAAAACCGGAATAGTCAATATCAATGAATTTCATTTTGAATCCAACTCCATTGTTAACGAATGAACCATTCGTCATGGCAACTTTTGCATGATGGATCTTATCTCCACGGAACGTTACCTGCGAACCGATAGCGACATCTCCATTCATCGTATAATTTCCGTTGGCTTGCAGCTGGTAACACAATTCGGTTGAACTGGCTGGAATAGGATTTGCAGCAAAATAATCCGTCAAGTTAGTTCCACTTGGGATTGTTGCCGTAACAGCTAACAGGTTATCATACAGTTTTTCGGATGCAGTAGTTGCCTCTTTATTATTGTACTTCGTATTTCCCAACGTTTTAACAACAACTTTATAGTGTGTATCTTCCTGCATTGGACGCACTGCACTACAACCATCAATCACTTCATTCTCTGTACCGACTAACACCGGTTTGGAAGGATCATCAACAATATAAAGAGAAAACTGGTATCCTCCTGCTCCATATACTACCGGCCATTTAACTGTAAGTTTAGAGCCGTCAGCACTAGGAGTTACCACGATTTGATCTGCCGCCGGTGACTCCAGCTGTGCATTTTGCACACTGGGAGCCCAAGTCAAGTCATCCTTGAATCCATCTATACATGATGTAACAGACAGAGCGACTCCGATACAAATCAGACTTAGGAATGTTCTGATTTTGCTTCTCATCTTCATAGATTAAATTTTAAAAATTAAACAAACTCGCCAATTATTTTTAGATATCAAATTAATTCTTTAACAAGGTCTCCAGTTGCATCAAAGCCACCTGAACTTTTTGTTTTTCAGGCATCTGGAATGTATTGAAAGGTTGCGAAAGGCTGTCGCAGCAGATACCTTTCAGTGCGAGGGCCGTCTTGAGCCCTTTAATATAGCTGGAGCCGAAACGGCCTATGCCATACAAAGCCTCACCTACCAGCATCACTTTTTCCTGCAGTTCGGCAACTTTGTTCAGATCTTTTGCAGCCGCAGCTTTGTACAAGTCTACAAACAATTCTGGATAAAGATTTGCACCTCCGGTTACACCACCATCAGCGCCCATCAGCACTACCGAAGCCATCATCTCTTCCGGTCCCACAAACAAAGCAAAATCAGGATCATCCTTCATAATATGCAATAATTTATGAAAGTAAACCCCGTTTGCAGAACTGTCTTTCAGTCCGACAATGTTGGGAAGTTCCGAAAGGCGTTTCACAGTGTCCGGCTCAATCATCACTTTTGTAT
>JAUZOF010000656.1 GCA_030706585.1 Bacteroidota bacterium | reverse complement strand
CATACGTGGGAACAGCATCTTGGTTTCGGAGTAGTAATCGTAATCCTCCTTGTAGCTGCTGATTACGTATTGGTCTTTTTCTGAAGCATCTTTTTTGACTTTGCGGGTCCAGTTGGGAGCGCCACGATTTACAACGGCTTGTCCCTGGTTGTCGCGGGCAACTTCCGAAGCGAAAGTTTCACCATAGAATAAAGGACGGTCACCGTATTGCTCACGGCCCAGGTAACGTCCCAGAGAGAATACGTCTTCCGGCGAGTTCTGGTCCATTGGAGTGTTCGCAGCCGAACGGATGATAATCAATGCGTAAGTAGAATAACCAATTACGATGGACATCATACAAAGCAGGGCAGTATTTAACAATACAAGATTAATCTCTTTTTGTTTGTAAAGGTAATATCCTAATCCACCGAGGATGGCCAGACCGAGGATAACACCCAATGCGCCACCTAACAAGAACGGAAGTCCGATCAATGCCGTTACGGCAACAAATGAAGCGATGATACGCACTTTGTGGTTTCCTTTGGTGGTCTCCATAAGCGCCCAGATGATTGCAATAATCAGGATTACCACGTAGAAGATCATACCACTGTTAAACGGCATACCAAAGCTATTGATAAACAACAACTCAAACCATCCGGCTACTTTTACCAGTCCCGGAATCATTCCGTACATAACCAAAACGAGCAGGACAAGCGAAAGCGCCAATGCTTTCAGCGAACCTTTCAGATCGGCTTCCGGATTTTTCTTGTAATAGAACACAAGAACGAGAGCCGGAATACAAAGCAGGTTCAGCAAGTGGACTCCGATAGAGAGTCCCATCATATAAGAGATCAGTACAATGAAACGGGTGGCATGCGATTTATCGGCAACCGACTCCCATTTGAGGATGAGCCAGAATACAATCGCGGTAAAGAAAGAAGAGTAGGCGTAAACCTCACCTTCCACGGCAGAAAACCAGAAGGTATCGGAGAATGTATAAGCCAATGCACCAACCACACCACTACCCATGATAGCGATCAGTTGGCCGGTGGTCATTTTATCGTTTTTAACTACAAGTCGTTTAGCCAAATGCGTAATCGTCCAGAAGAGGAAGAGAATACAGAGCGCACTCAGGATGGCCGATACGCTGTTTACCATTTTGGCTACATGCGCAGGATCAGAAGCGAAGTTGGCAAAGAAGCGGTTGGTAAGCATGTGGAACGGCGCGCCCGGCGGGTGACCTACTTCCAGCTTAAAAGCGGATGAAATGAACTCCGGGCAATCCCAGAAACTGGCTGTTGGCTCAATGGTCATCAGATAAACCACTGCCGAGATGGCAAATACCAACCAACCGACTAAATTGTTTACTAACTTGTAATTTTTCATTGTTATAAAGTCATTTGTCGTGAGTCAATGAATAATAGCCTGAAGCTTTCACCTTACACCTGAAAAGGCAAGGTTGCCGGCTCGCGACTAAAGGGATTTATACTCATAAAAAGCAGCGCAAAGATAAAAAAGTTTATTCAATAACAAGCGGTTATGGCAGCCGGCTGGAATACTGCGATGATTTTTTGTTATGAAATGGAGCAGAAACCCTGTGTTATGCTCTGTAATTTGTCTTTCGGACCGACTAATGTCACCAAATCGCCGGATTGAAACAGCATATCGGCGGCCGGTTGTACCACCTCGCCATCCTTTCGCTGGATACTGATAACCAGGGTCTGAGACTGATGAAAGTTTGTTTCCCGGATAGTCTTCCCGATGAAGAAGGAATTCTCCTCGATGGTCAGGTTCTTCATTTCCACACCAACCGATTCTTCGTTTGAAAATTCTACCGTCTGGCGAAGTTCCACCAGTCTGCCGAAATTTTTAATCTGTTCGTCATTGCCCACTACCGATACGCGGTCGTATGGCATCAGTTGATCCCGCGCTCCCGGAATATGAATATGTTTGCTTCCCCGGTGAATACTAACGATGCTCACCCCATAATTATTGCGAAAATCAGCCTTATAGAGGTAGCGGCCGATCAACTCGCTGTCGGGCGATACTTCGAATTCTGCCAGGTGGATGTCATGAATCAGGTTGTTGATGCGTGGACGCTGTGCATTTTCCCGTTCATTGAGGTGGCGTATCATCGTTTTCTCCAAATGGATCACCGTCCTTCTGATCTGTTTGGAAAAGAGGATGACCAGCATACACAACACCGCGAAACCTACGATTGTCCCTAACCGGAAGGAGTAGAAATGTACCAGCACCGTCATCACAAAGACCAGTGAGATGAGGAAACGCAGTACGGCGATAGACATCAACGGGCCATGGTTGTACCGGGAGTCCACCCACATGGAGCGGAACAGGTTTCGTTTGACTCTTTTGAATGATAAAGACCAAAGCAGCGGAGCCATAACGGCCAGGGTAGATGCGCTGGCGACCAGACTTCCGATCTCGGCGCCCCATTTGCCAATCAGAAAGGGGGTGAGGAATTTAAACGAGCCCCAGACGATTCCGCTCAACAGAATAGCATGGATCAGTACGTGCCAGGT
>JAUZOF010000655.1 GCA_030706585.1 Bacteroidota bacterium | reverse complement strand
TCACATGTCCGTTGTTGACCACGCAAATGGAGTTCGACATGGTATATTTCAGGGTGATGAAACCCAGTTTCAGGTCGTTCAGGATTTTAGCCGGTACGTTCTTGTTGGCGGTAACCACTTTAGAGAACATTTCGTCCGACACGCGAAGGTTGTTGCGTTTCTGCTTTACGGTGATGCCGTACACTTCGCGCGATTCCACCTCTTCGGGTTCGTAAGCGGCATCGATTTCAAATACCACGAAACCTCCCTTTTTCTTGGCGGCAAGAATTTCCAACGCTTCGGGTTCGTAGCCCGGAGCCACGATTCCGTCGCATACTTCCGACTTGATAAGCAGTGCTGTTGCTTTATCCACCGGATGGCTCAGCGCGATAAAATCGCCAAACGATGCCAGACGGTCGGTGCCGCGTGCTCGGGCGTATGCAGATGCCAGCGGTGAGAGTTCGTTCTTAATCAGGTAAGCCTGCTTTTCGTTTTCGGTCAGCGCTTTAGCAATTGCTACACCCGATGGCGTTACGTGTTTGAACGAGGTGGCAGCTTCGGTGTTCAGTACAGTGCTGGCCTCTTTGACCAGTTGCCACGAGTTGAGGGCATCCAGCACGTTAATTACACTCGGGTTGCCGTTCTTCAGCGTCAAAGCGCCTTTCGGGTCAATTACTTCTGCATAATCCTGATAAGGATTCATTCCGTATTTCAGTTTCATAATATATTGAGGTTTATGTTGTTATTTTTCTTTTCATATTAAGGAATTGGGGTGATTAAGTTTTTTTTCTGAATCTTAATTTCTTAATGGTTGAAATGAATTGTTACAGATCTTCTTCATTCAATACTTTTATGTCGTTTTCCAATAGCAGCTTCGCAGTGATTCCGTTCCCGGGTACGATCGATCCTGAAAAAGTTCCGTCGTACACCTGCCCGCATCCGCACGAGGGACTCCGTTGCTTGAGTACGACCGTGTCAATACCATAAAGCCGTGCAATTTCCAGCACCTGACGGGCTCCCGCTTCAAAATTCGCGGTCACGTCTTCTCCGTCGGTGGTAACTGCTCGTCCGTTTTTGAGCTCCACGGCCGGACGCGGAGTGGGCAAGCCGCCCATTTGCTCGGGGCAGACCGGAATCAATACCTCTTTTTCTGCCAGACGCAACACTTTTTCATGGGGAATGCTCTCGCCGTTGTATCGGCAGGCAAGTCCCAAAAGGCAGGCACTACAAAGTTTCATGCGATGGTTGTTTGAAAATTATACATCTTATTTTCAGCTGTATATGTGTTTTTTTGTTTGATTTGTAGTCACGATTTCAGAACTCTATTGTATGTCAAATATTTTAAGTACTCCTTTTGATGATAAACCAAGGTTGCCGTCATTTAGATCCAAATGAGATTGAGGTACATATGCATTTAATTCATCATAAGCGGCTAATAATTGATCATGCAGAGTTTCAAAGTCTTTGCGAGAGTAACGCTTCTCTCCTTCGGTAAGAACGAATTGTTTTGTGTATTGAATAGCATTTGCATAAAAATATTGTTTTTTCATGCACCGTTCCAAGTCGTCAAATGTTCCGTTTTTATATTCAAAATTAGGAAAATATAGGCTAAACCACGCATGTTTAAATTGGCCTACGAAATTAGATATGATTTCTTTCTTAGAATCAGTATCAATATGTTCTTCTATTATGCAATATAAAAAATCTGAATCTCCATCTGTATATACACATTTAAATCTCCAACATTCATAAATTTCGATGATGTGTCTGAGCTTTTTCCCTATTAATAATTTAGCGGTACAATACTCTTCTTTATCATTGGTGATTTTTATAACGTATCCATTTTCGGTTGAATATGCTTCTCCATGGTTTCCTCCACCTAAAAATTTGATAATCTTAATCTCGGGGCGTAGTTTGAGAGCCTCTTGAAGTCGTCGTTTTTGATACGCTTTATCTGTCATGCTAACGCTCCTAAATGAGTTTTTGCTGTGTTGTGGACTATAAATGCTATGCTTGTATTCAAAGTCAATGGCGGAATGATCTGTTTAGTAAGTCATTCTTTCTTACAAATTCACCCCGCACTTTTTTAAAAGATAGATCATTCCAAAATAGAACAATACCATTACCAGGGTGGAAAGCGTTAGTGACAGGTAAAAGTTCATTCCCTTGCGCAGCAGTACAGGGAACAGAATGAAAAAACTCAGAGAAGGAATCACCAGCCAGAAGATGCCTGACGAAAGGTCGGCAATTTTGTGTACATCCTTGGTGTCGATATACATCCACACGAAAGCCATCAACGAGAGAAACGGAATGGAAGCAAAGATGCTGCCTACCAGCGAACTCCGTTTCGATATTTCGGAGATGGCCACAATCAGGATGGCCGAAATCAATACCTTGATGATGTAATATGCCATGTTTCGAACTTTCAGATGACGCTATTTTAATTCCTTTTCCAAAAACAGTCCGGTATACGACTTCTCGCACAGTACTAGCTTTTCGGGTGTCCCCTCAAAGACAATTTCACCACCGCCGGCGCCACTTTC
>JAUZOF010000654.1 GCA_030706585.1 Bacteroidota bacterium | reverse complement strand
TCCAAATTTTGAGAAAAACCAAAGTGTAATCAGGTCAAGATAACCGTTAATAAAGCGGTCAAGGCCAAATTTGGTCGTGCCGTATTTACGGGCCTGGTGTTGTACTACTTTCTCTCCGATCTTTTTGAATCCGGCATTTTTAGCCAGGTAAGGCATGTAGCGGTGCATATCGCCATATACCTCGATGTTTTTTACCACTTCCTGACGATATGCCTTCAACCCGCAGTTGAAGTCGTGCAGCGTAATGCCTGACACTTTACGTGCGGTAGCGTTGAATAGCTTGGTTGGGAGGGTTTTGGAAAGCGGGTCATAGCGTTTCTTTTTCCATCCCGATACCACATCGTAACCCTCTTCGGTAATCATGCGGTAAAGTCCCGGGATTTCATCAGGGCTGTCCTGTAGGTCAGCATCCATGGTAATCACTACTTTGCCTTCCACGCGGTCAAATCCACTGTGCAGGGCCGGCGATTTACCGTAGTTGCGACGGAATTTTATCCCTTTCACCTTATCGGGGAATTGGTTTTTCAGCTCACAGATCACATCCCAGGAACGGTCGGTACTTCCGTCGTTGACAAAAATCACTTCAAAGGAAAAGTTATTCTCCTGCATTACTCTGTTGATCCAGTCAAACAGTTCGGGTAAAGATTCGTCCTCGTTGTAGAGGGGCACAACTACTGAAATGTCTTTCATATGTCTTAATTATCTTTGTTTTGGTTCCAGATGGACCGATAGCTATCGGTATCGCATATCATGTTATGTCCTTTGATGAACATTTGATTATGCTTGTTTCAATATTGTTTTGTTTAATCATTTGCCTGATTTGCAATGATTTTACTCTTTGATGTTGTTTTGGGTAGGGAGGGCTTCCGCTTTTTTACGGGAAAGAATTATACCGAAAATCAGGGACGTCACAATCCCGATTGAAACAGATTGCTGCATGGAGTCAAATGCCCATTGTATCGGGGTTAGGGCTGGCATCTCAACCATTTTTTTAGCGAGATCTTTGAAGTTATTCGCCAACTCGGGGTTTTGTCCCAGTTTGGCGTATTCTTCAAACCTCAATAACAATGTACTTAATTTGGGATTGATGGTCTGTAAGAATGTTTTATCGAAATAGGTCAGGTAGGATAATTCAATAATACCGGAAATCAGCGAAGCAAAGAAATAAAGCAGGACGCTCACATTCCAACCATCAAACAAAGAAAGCTTTCCGCTCATGTGTTTGTATTTGAATTGTCGGGCAAACTGATATGTACCTACGTGATAGGCTATTTTAGGGATAACCATAATCAGAGAAATGAGAGAGAGGGAAAGTTGCGGTGTGCTAACCGCAAAATAGTCTATCAGAAAAATTACGAATCCGATAGGGCCCAGGTAGAGCCCTGTCTGCATGGCAAAATTGACAGGAGTGGTTTTCTGTTCGGTCATCAGTTTTTTATTTGTTTGCAAAAATAGCCCTTTTCAATGAATTCCGCTCCGATTTGCAGGGCAAAATTCCCGCGTGGGCGAAGTGAGGCCGGCATCAGGTCAAAATCTGGCTATTTATAGAAGGATGGATGGCGAATTCCTCCGTTACTCCTCCGATACTGCTCCGATACTCGTCCGATTTTCTCCGATACTCGTCCGATATTGTAGTATTTGTCCTGCCCGAAATGAGTGTAAGGTAAAAAGGGAAATAGAAGAGTGTCTCATTTTTAAGTTGTCTCGGATGAAAAAAAGACCCAGACTGCAAATTTTTTTCACGCCCATAACTGGTTCAGCCTGAAAAGGTTTAACCGCCAAAACCCGCACCGGTAGGGCGTTTGAGATGAAAAATATTTGCAGCAGGTATTGCAGGTTAATGAAATATGTCTACCTTTGCAGCCGGGTAAGTCCTACACGGCATGCTCCCTTCTAATCCCCCAGGGCTTGATCGCAGCAAGGGTCGAAGGTTGTAGCGGCGCGATGTAGGTCGCTTACCCACCTGCCTTCATAGCTCAGTTGGCCAGAGCACGTGATTTGTAATCTCGGGGTCGTGGGTTCGAATCCCTCTGAAGGCTCAAAGAAAAGACCGCAAGCAATTTTGCCTGCGGTCTTTTTTAGTTCTGTAATGTTTAGGGTGAAAATAGGATCAAATGAAAAAACTGTGGGATGGGTATTCTCAAGCATAAATATTTGAAGCTCTGAATAAGAAAAACGTAATATCTCTTACACCTCTTTGAGTAGCCCTGAAAGCTTTAAGTTTAAGCATTGAAAGATTCAGCAGAAGCATTTATGCTTCTGTTTTCAAAGAAGTTGAGGATGTTCTGATAGTGAGAATAGATAGTTGCAGCAATGGTATTGAAGGATTTAAACTCCAACTCAGAAACGTCGTTATACCATCTTGCTACTTTTGTGTGTGCTACAGATTTGTGATAGTTTTTAGAGAAAATCATTTGCAGAGAATGTGTTAACGAATAACCCGTTTGAACATCGGCGTAAAGCAGAAATAGAACAGTTACACTTTTTTTTCTTAGATTCAATCCATTTTTCCGGTGATTTAAAG
>JAUZOF010000653.1 GCA_030706585.1 Bacteroidota bacterium | reverse complement strand
TACTACTTTCCGTCCAAAATACCATAAAAGTGCTATAACAATGTAATAGGGCCAGATGGCGATCAGGAAGAGAACAAAATTGACCACAGCATCCCATCCGTCTCCCAGACTCTGACCGATTTTATGCCAGAAGCTGTTACTGTTAGCGGTAGTTGCCTTCGATGGTTTTTCAAGTTTTACGTAGATTTCGGAATAGGCAACCTGACGTTCCATCGTCTTGAGATCCCACTCCTGCGATTCGATTTCCGATTGTACCTCTTCCAGTTTCTCCTGAATCTCTATCATGTCCTTCACCGCGTTTGCTTTGCTGAGGAGTTGTGTATAGCGTTCGGCAAGCCGTTTTTTACCATTGAGTCTTACCGTTTGATCGACATATTGGCGGGTGACGTCCTGCATGCTGATATTGCGCGAAATCACCTTGAGTCCCGAAGAATCGATCAGTTGCAGAAACTTTTCGAAATAGCCGGCTTCGACATTGAATTCCAGATGATAATAAGCCGGTGTGGAAGGATCATCATTTACCAGCCGTTCGCAGGCAACGTAGCCTTTGCACCTTTTCAGGAAGCCATACAAAGTCTTCTTGGTAGCTTCCAGATTTTCGCATGAAAGCCCCAGATCTCCTTTTTTAATCAGTTTTCGGTTGGTATTGGGAGTGGTCCCTTGTTCGTTTTCGGAGTTTGAAGTAAGCTTTTCTGCAGGTGGAGTAGGTGGAGAATCCTGTGTTTTGGTCATTTCCACTGTAGTTTCTACTGCAAGAGCTTTTTTATCTTCTTTGTGGCAGGCCGTCAGTGCAACTGAGATCGTTGCAATCAGGATGAGGCGCATGGTTTTCATTGGTCAACGTTTTTGTGGGTTAATTTATTGGTATTGTTTGCGTCGTCCCTGCGGGACTCTGTTTGGTTTGTCAGTCGTTTCTATAAACCTGTCATCCCTAACGGGATTTCCTTTTTGCCGTATCTTGACCGTTTAGTGCCTTTAGGCACGGTGATATTTTACTTATTATAGCTATCGGTAATAAGCTGGCATATTTGATCTATCCAATTGGCGTCATTGCGTAAATATACATCAGGAGCTATGCCTTTCTCATCTAGTGAAGTCTCAGGTAGGCGTTGAGATATGGTTGAAGCATAATCTAAATTCCACCAAGTTGCTCCGGTATCTTTTGAGGGAATATATGACATTACATTAGAAAAATCCAAACATCCGGCTGTATTCTCGCCCAGTATTTTTGCTTTTGCACTTTGCTTTGCAATCAGTATAAATTCTTCCGCACTGCTGGCACAGTATCTGTCGACTATGATATAGATGTGTTTTGGATAAAGAAATACTGTGTCTAATTTTATAGATAATTTGCTTGTTTCATGTAAAGGTATAAACCGACCTACATTTGCTTTCATTCGCTTTGTTAAATTTTTTAAGAAAGGATTATCTCCTTCTATTAGTTGCTCTTGGTATTTTTCTATTGTGTTTTGCGAACAATAGACTTTCACTCCTTTTCTGACTATTGGATTTGTATACAGATAGGGTATTAGTTCTGCAAATGTATCGTCACTTCCACCTACGTTTCCTCTTAGGTCGAGGATCAAATTTGGAGTATTTTGAAGTCTTTGTTTATTCATGTGCAAAAAGTCAGTGATGGTAGATTTGTAAGAACTGGTAAAAGTAGGTAATGCTAAATATAATGTGCTGTCACAGTCTCGTTGGTCATGAGAAATTAAATTTTCAAACTTTCGTGGATTATTCGTTTCATGTGATATTCTCACCCAATTATCGATATTCAAATGACTTACTCTTATATCGCGTCGTGATTCTAGAGAATGTAATTTATCGTAAAAGAAGTAGTCATATTGTTTTTTTTTATTTTGTTTTAGTTCGAACATTACTTCTCCTTTTTTCCAATACTTCTTATTCGAGTTTATGAGGATACCAACATAGTCGTGTAGTAGATTTTCCCTTTTTAAAACGACACACGTGTCTTCTTTGTTTGTGTACATTCCTTCTAAAAAATTTGTAGAGTCTTTTTTGCTTTGAAGCAGACTGTCTATGTTTATTGAAATTTTATCGGAAATGGCATCAAAAAGAGTATCTTTTGCTTCATCGGATAACTTTTTTGTAAAATGTCTTAGACCCAGATAATTTATACGAGTATGTTTATCCTCAAAAGCTGTGATATACGCTTCTAGTAGTCGTGCACAATTATAATTTTGATATTGTTTGGCTTCTGCTTTTTCTAAAAGTTGCTGAAATAGAGTGTTTAATCTAATGCCATTGACACCACTTGTCTTGTATTGATACCCGGCATAATTGTCTTTGAGAGCGTTGTTTAATATAATTAAGTTTTCCTTGCAGTTACAGTCGGTTTGTGCTTGAGTGATTCCAAAGAATAGAATAAGTGTTGATAAGATTTTAATTTTTCTCATGTTGACATAATGTTATCATATAGATTTAAATGATATCATATAAACCGGTCATCTCAGACTGGGTTATATTTTTACCGGATATTGCCTGTTCAGTGCCGATAGGTAAGATGCAAATCATTCTCTGTTT
>JAUZOF010000652.1 GCA_030706585.1 Bacteroidota bacterium | reverse complement strand
TGTAAGCAAAAGTAACCTCAATGTGGGCGGCGATGTAATTGAGAAGAACGGTCAGGCCTTCGTGGTACGTGGTGTAGGGCTGCTCAAGACTAAGCAGGATATTGAGAATGTAATCGTCTCTTACGTCAACGGAAATCCTGTTTTAGTAAAACATTTGGCCACAGTTCGTGAAGGAGCTTTGCCTCGGGTCGGACAAGCCGGATTGAATAACAACAGTGATGTCGTAGAAGGTATTGTTGTGATGCGTAAGGGGGAAAACGCACGAGATGTATTGGCTCGAGTGAAAGATAAAGTAAAAGAACTAAACACGAAGATTCTTCCTTCGGATGTGAAAATAGAGACCTTTTACGATCGCGACAATCTGATGGACTATACCACCCATACGGTGATGCATAATGTGTTGGAAGGTATTATTCTGGTTACTGTGATTGTCTTTCTCTTTATGGCCAACTGGCGAACGACTGTGATTGTGTCGATCATTGTTCCGTTGGCTTTGCTTTTTGCTTTCCTCTGTCTGCAACTCAAGGGAATGAGTGCCAACCTCCTTTCGTTGGGAGCAGTCGACTTTGGTATAATCATAGATGGGGCGGTCGTGATGGTCGAGGGGCTCTTTGTCATGCTCGACCATAAACGGGAGAAATTAGGTGTCGAAAAGTTTAATAAGCTGGCCAAAGGAAGCCTGATCAAGAAGGAAGGCGCCGAACTTGGAAAAGCAATCTTCTTTTCCAAGATGATCATTATCATGGCCTTGTTGCCGATTTTCTCCTTCGAGAAAGTGGAAGGTAAGATGTTTTCTCCACTGGCCTGGACGCTCGGATTTGCATTGCTGGGAGCGTTGATTTTTACCCTCACGCTGGTCCCTGTATTGTCACATGTTTTACTGAATAAAGATGTAAGGGAAAAACACAATCCGTTTGTCAATTTCTGGAACAATATAATTGAAAAGGCCTTTATGTTTACATTCCGTCACAAGCGGAAAAGCCTTTCGGTCGCTTTAGCCATATTAGTGCTTTCGTTGCTTTCCTTTAAATACCTGGGTTCGGAGTTTATGCCTCAATTGAACGAAGGGGCACTTTGGGTGGAAGCAAAATTCCCAATGAGTCAGAGCCTTTCACAGACTGTCAAAAAGGTAGCTGTGTTACGAAAGGAACTGCAACAGTTCCCAGAGGTAAACGGGGTACTTTCACAGACCGGACGGAGTAATGACGGTACCGACCCCAGCGGATTCTATTATGTGCAGATGCAGGTGAATCTGAAACCCCGCGATGAGTGGAAGCGTAAGATTACTTACGATGAACTGGTGGACGAAATGGATAAAAAGCTGGAGAAATACCAGGGGATTAATTACAACTATTCGCAGCCGATTATCGATAACGTGGCCGAAGCTGTAGCTGGTTTCAATGCCGATAACGGGGTGAAAATATATGGTGATGATCTTGATAAACTCGATGATATCGCAAATCAGGTGATGGCAAAGATGTCAAATGTACCTGGCGTAAAAGACCTTGGGATTATGCGGAATCTGGGGCAACCCGAGGTGAGCGTTGTTCTGGATAAAGAAAAAATGGCGACTTACGGGGTGACGGCTTCTGATGCACAGGCTGTACTTGAAATGGCCTTCGGAGGAAAGACGGCCACTGAGAAGTACGAAGGCGAACGCAAGTTTGACATCCGGGTGCGCTTCGAAAAAGAGTACCGGAAAGATGAAAACGATATCGCTAATTTGAAAGTACCTACACTGAGTGGGGCTAAGATTCCGTTGAAAGAGATTTGTACGATTGAGAAACATACGGGTCCTGCATTTATCTATCGGGATAACACCAAACGCTTTGTCGGTGTGAAGTTCTCTGTTCGTGACCGTGACCTGGGTAGTACGATAAAGGATGCACAAAATCGTGTGGCTAAAATCAAATTACCTGATGGATATAGCATCGGTTGGGCAGGGGAGTTTGAAAACCAGGTGCGAGCCTCCGCTCGACTGGCTCAGGTTGTTCCTATCAGTTTGATTGCCATTTTCGTGTTGCTTTTCATCATGTTTGGAAATATCAAAGATGCCGCACTGGTGATTGCCAATGTGCCATTCGCTCTCATCGGGGGAATTCTGGCGCTGCATCTTACAGGAATTAACTTCGGTATCTCGGCAGGGGTAGGGTTCATTGCATTGTTTGGTATTTGTATTCAAAACGGGGTGTTACTAACCTCGAAATTCCACAAGAATATTAAGAGCGGAATGCATATTGATACCTCTATCATCGAAGCGGTCAAAGTACGTACCCGACCAGTGGTGATGACCGCACTAATGGCGTCCATCGGCTTGATGCCGGCTGCAATCTCTACCGGTATTGGGTCGGAGTCCCAAAAGCCGCTGGCTGTGGTGATTATCGGGGGATTGGTGACCGCTACCATTCTTACCCTGTTGATTTTCCCGATTATCTTCTGGATTTTCAATCGGGAAAAACATGAAGTAATTGAATAATATCAAGTAATAAACTCTTCCGAAGGTTCAACCTTTGGAAGAGTTAGAACCTATATAATTTTATAGTTTTTGA
>JAUZOF010000651.1 GCA_030706585.1 Bacteroidota bacterium | reverse complement strand
TGCACTCGCCGATGCCAGCAACATGGATGGGCCTACGTTCGTCCCCCACATATTGAGACCTATCGCCGGCCATCCCAGAGAACGTTCGGCGAGAAATATATTCTCGTTCTCTTTTTTCTTTTTGATAAAACTCGCCCAGTAGCCAATGCCAATCAGCACAAGCATGTAGAGGAAAACAATCAGGTAGTCTAATGTCTGAAAATGACTTAGTAAGTTATTCATGTTTTATGTTTTAGGTAATGATTTCAAGTGACACGACGTCACTAGCGGTTAATATTATATGTAAAGAAATAGAGGGCAGGACATCAATCCCTCATTCCCTCAATCCTTCAATCCCTTTTACAGTCCGTATTTCTCCAGAATCTCCTTAATCTTCACCGGCCGACCCAGCTCCATCGAAAGGTCCATCGCCTGCATCACGGCAACAGTTCCGATGCCCTCTTTCAGGTCGGGATAAGCGGTTTTACCTGATTCGAGGCAATCCACGAAATACTCGAGGTAGTTCTGATACTCTCCGGCGTGGTGCGATTTTCCTTCGAAACGGAAAAAGTGTTTCAGTTTATGATCAAAAGTGATCAGTTTCTCTTCACCGGTTTTGGTGGTGATGGCGTAACGCAAATCCATGTAGTCACCCTGACTGCACCCTTCCGTTCCGCGAAGGATGCAACTCATCTCACTATCACGCACCGTCGGCTGTACCGGGCCGGTATAGACGCCGCTGGCACGGGCCACTCTGCCATCGGACGCTTTGAAGATGAAGTGCATAGTGTCATTGTTCTTCAATCCACCCGCTTTCCCATTGGGGCTAAGCATACCGTAGCCCATCACCTCTTCGATGTCGGGCAGATACCAACGTACCAAATCCACCGGATGACTCATGCCACCATACAACCATTTGAAGGCTTTTTCCAACGACCAGCCTTTGCCCAAAAACCAACGGTGGTCAGCGTGGTAATAGGCTTCCACGGTCACCAGTTCCCCTATTTCACCGGCTTCGAAATCGGCACGTTGGCGTTTCATCGGTTCGAAGAAGCGGCTGCTCTGGCCCACAAAGACCCTCTTTCCGCTCTTTTCACACAGCTCCAGCAACTCTTTGGCTTTGGATAAATCGTCAATCAACGGTTTGGTACACACCACATTTTTGCCGGCCTCTAAGGCCATTTTGATGTGTTCGGCATGAAACTTATCAGGCGTGTAAATGGCAATAATATCAATCTCCGGATCGCTAAGCAAATCCTGATACTCTGTTGTATAGTTGTGAAAATCGAACTCCTTGGCACGATGTTTACACAACTCTTCATTCCTGTCACACACTTTGACAAGCTCCAGTTTGTCACTTTGTAATGCAGCAGACATAGTGCTGCGGCCTTCTCCAAGACCTAGAATTGCTATTTTTTTCATAAGACCTCCCCAACCCCTCCGAAGGAGGGGCTTTTAAGAACTACGGTTTACTTATTTCTACTAGTTATTGTATTACGAGACTAAACCACCTCTGTTGTAGTGCCAACTCCTCCCCTTCGGGGAGGCCGGGAGGGGTCTCATCTGTATTTCTCAATAATCTTCAACGCCGCATCAATATCTTTTTCCGATTTGAAATCGACATTAATGTGCAATCCCTGGTTGCCGACATTATCCAACAGCGGCTCCAGCTCATCAAGAGTCACCCAGTTAGCCATGATGGATTTTCCTCCGGCAATGATCCGTTTGTACAAATCGTACCAACGCGGGTCTCCTCCTTGCGGCTCGCCTACACCGGGCGTCCATTGGATCGCATTCAGCTCTTTGATTTCCAGTAATGCATCCAGGTGGCGGATAGCGCCTACCCCATCCAGGTGATAGAGCGAGTAATCCAACTTCTGGCACTGCTCCCGCAAATAGGGTAAAGCAAACTGGCGGAAATCATCTTCCGAAATCATGATGGAGATGTCCGATTGCAGCTTGGCCACCTTGCCCGGCCCCCAGATGGAGAAGTAGCAGAAGGCCATCTCTTTGTCCACATTGATGACATCATAGATTTGGTCAAATACCTTGAACCAGATTTCATTCACCTGTTTCAGTTGTTGCTCCAGCACTTCGGGACGCATAATCATGTCCATAAGCACGGCTTCGGTTCCACGCAATCCGGCCAACGTATCCAGACCTTCTACCAGGTCGGGACAACCTACCAGATAGCGGTTGTCGGCTTTAGCGCGACAGTTACGGAGCAGCTCCAGATGGAGTTTGAACCACGGATTGTTCTCATCGAAAAGAATATTATCCCCCAAATCTTCGCAGTGCTTGATCCAGATAGAATCGGGCAATCCTTCGAGGTCGGCACCGATACACGCAGCCAAAGAACCCGGTCCGAGATGGGTATTGGCGACCGGCAGAATGTCGGCTTTGAATGAACTCTTTGAGAGTTGATAGTGCAGGTTATCCGCCCGCCAGGCAGGGTCAAACCAAAATTGGTTGATGTCCTTTGCCGCTGTGGGTTCGGGGACTATTTCGTACGGTGCGCCCTCTTTTTGCAGGTGTTCCCACATGCTGAGAACGATGCCTTTGCCGCTCCACC
>JAUZOF010000650.1 GCA_030706585.1 Bacteroidota bacterium | reverse complement strand
GATAGTATCAAGGAGATAAAGTAGTTGATAAAGAATCGGATAAGCAATGGAAAACCCAGCTTTAACAGCAAAGAAAAGCGCTATTGTCGAACCAGCGTACCCGAACAGAAAAACGCATAACAGCACGTAATCCGAGGATCGACGACCCAGACGGTCGACGACGCCCATGACCACGAAGGTGAGTAGTCCATTGATTACCAACATCCAGGGGATGTACTGGGGGCCGTACCTCTTGAGAAAAGCAGCGTCGACGTAGTTTCTGAAAATCGCGGTTACAAAAAAGATTACAAAGAATATTCCCGTTATCCAAAGAAAACTGGAGGATTCGTGCACATATATGCGTAGGTACTTTTCGAGGAATTTCCTCATTTCCGCGCCTGCTTAATCTGGTAGATCTTGGAGAAAAGGAACGATGGATTATACTTAAATCGAATCGAAGCTTCAACCTGCTTTCACCAAGAGAACGCGAAATGGATCTCCCGCTGACCTCGGCGATTCCCGCGGTTAAAGAGTTCTTTTCTTCCTGAGTGAAGCGCAGCGTTAGGCCAGCCGGTAAAGTATCAGATGGAATCCCCGTTGGGAAGAAGATTCGGTGGTACCAGAGATGGGTCAATGCCCCCCTGAATCCTCCTGTTACGTACGCATTGATTTCCGGACGACTTGAAGCAGTATCGTGTGGCCCAGAATATCTTGGAATCCGGGTCTTGAAAACGATTAAACATTGTCATGCAACCATCGAGTCGCACATTACGGATTCGTGCCATCATAGTTGATTCACTTGGTGCTGTTCAGTAGCTTGGCTCTGATACTTACGAATTCTTCAGAATCCGGCGACAATTTTTTGAGCTTCCCGCCATTGCTGATCTCAAGGGTTGTATCACCCCATGAATGAATTGCATATGCGTGGAAGCTCTCGCGCTGTGAATCTTTATCCCAGTTTGGGGCAACGTACAGAACGACGTCCTTTTCCACGTTAAGACCATATTCATCTTTATAGGGTCCGCGCACCGGTCCCACAGGGTAATATCGGCCATATTTGGCGAAATACTTTTGTTGAGAAGCTGCCGCGTTTGTTATTGTGAAAGTTACGGAATTCTCTCTTTCCGCAGTTTTTTTTCCTACAAAATAATCAAAGGCGAAATGTACCAGGAAATACGCTATGATCAGATTGATTGCAAATACGTATGCGAGCAGTTTGGTTATGTTCTTTCTTTTTACCCTGAGTTTCCTGGCGACAAAGTACAGCCATGCGGCATAAATCGTGGGCGCAAAAATCACGATGATAAAACATAAATAAACCAGAGCAATTATCCCGTAGCCAATTATATGATGAAGCATTTGGATACACCGGTCTAAATGAGTCGAATTATACCACCGAAATGACGTACGTGAAATTATGTATCAGGGGAGTGATTGCGGAGAAGAGGCAGATGATATAATCAGTAATTGACTCAAAGTTTCATGTTATTGTAAGCCAAAAAAATAGAGTGGTTTTTGGGTATGAAAATAGCTTTTGATGTAGACGGTGTAGTTTTAAAGTCGCTCGATGTCATATTAGAGTACGTCAATAAAAAGACGGGTCTAGATATCAAAGTTGACGATTTGACAACCTGGGACCTTGAGCCCCTCGGTCTTGATCTTAAGACCCTCTGGGAAGCAGTGGATTATATGTACGCGGCTCCCAGAGTGGAGCCATATGGTCGTGCACAGGAGGTGCTTTCACGCATACACCACAGCACGAACGAGCCATTGCTGTTCATAACCGGACGTGCGGACCCTCAAACTGCAAAGCGGCATTTGGAAGCGCTTTCCTGGAATTCTACCATGCCTGAAATGATCGTGTGCGGCGGAAATCGTGACAAACGGGAGTATCTCACAGAGAATTGTGTGGATTTCATTATTGAGGATGACCTTCGCCATGTTGACGATTACCTGGAAGCAGGATTCGGAGTCGGACTGATGGTGAGGCCTTGGAATAGGAGTGCGGCAGCCACGGTCACTGCACGATTCGAAAGCTGGGCTGACATCGATCAGTGGTTCCTGAGTATCTCACGTAAGTACGAAAAGCGGTGAAAGTAGCGTTGCTTGACATTTTATCGGTCGTATAAAATTATCATTGCCGCAAAGGAGAAATGAAATGAGCTACTTCGGAAAGCTCTGGGCAGTCCTCAGAGGCTTATTTATAAGGGCGGGGGACGAAGTGGTTTCCTCGAGTCCTCAAGCAATACAAGCTACCTATGCATCCGCTATAGATGACGCTAAGCGGCGATATAAAGAAATGGAAAAAGCAGTGGCTATGCTCGCGGGTCAGAGAGAAAGAACCGAAATGAATGTGAAAGAACTGGGTCGTGAGGAAATAGAACTGCACAGAAGACTCGAAGGTGCGTTAACGTCAGCCGAGTCTGAGCCCGACAATCCGGTCCATCGTGAAGCCGGTGCGCGTTACCTGACCCGCATTAAGGAAATCGGGGAGAAGCAAGCCCAATTAAATACAGATCTTCAGACACAGAGCCAGAGGGTGGATGAATATAAAGTCAAACTTCGTTCATTT
>JAUZOF010000065.1 GCA_030706585.1 Bacteroidota bacterium | reverse complement strand
TAGGTACTATCCTGATTTTATTCTGTATGGTGAGCGGGACCCTATTCGCTCAGGCTGTAAAAATCGGGGGTGAAATCCGTACCCGTACTGAAATGCGGGACGGATTTAAGTCTCCGGTAGTTGATTCAACGGATGCAGCATTGGTAACAAACTTGCGTACCCGGTTGAATTTGGCCTATAATTCCAATGTGTTTAAAGTGAAGATAACCTTGCAGGATACCCGCACTTACGGACAAACAGCGCCGGGAACACAGGTTGCAACGACCACTACCACCACGACGTCAACCACAACTGCTGCGACGACTACCGCCTCCGGTACTACTTACAAAAGTACTTCTACTTCCACAAGTACCTCGGCAACCAATGCGACCGGCATTTATGAGGCGTGGGGTGAATATTTGTTTGCCCCGGGAATCTCCCTGGCAATGGGACGTCAGGCACTGGAGTATGACGATAAGCGGATATTTTCGGCCAGTAACTGGAGCAATACCGGTAATGCACATGACGTGTTGTTGCTTAAATACACGACGACAAACTTTATTGCCCATCTTGGGAGTGCCTGGAACAATGGTAGTGATGTCCAGATAGAAACGGCTTATAAGACGACTTATAAAACAATGAATTACCTGTGGCTGACCAGAAGCGTCGGTAGTCTTGGTGCTTCAGCGCTTTGGGTAAATGAAGGTTTCCAAAGCAAGACAAAAGCAAGTGCTTTACGATACCTGGCTTTCCGAAATACACTGGGAGGTAACCTTTGGTTTAATAATCCAGATTTTCCTGTAAATAGTTACCTGACCGGATACTACCAATATGGATACGATAATTCAACCTCATATAAGAAACTGGAAGGGTTCCTGCTGGCCGGAAAATTGCAGGGGAAAATCAACAAAAAGATTACGTTGAATGCCGGGGAAGACTATTATTCGGGTTCAAGTGCAACAACAGCATCGAGCCGCAGCTATACTTTTAATAAACTGTATGGAACGAATCACTCCTTCAACGGCTCAATGGAATACTGGACAACACCGCCTGCTCAGGGGCTTTCGGACCTCTATTTCGGGATCGAGACTAAACCGTTGGAGAAGTTGAAAGCAGATCTCACTTTCCACAAATTTGATTTGGCGAAACGTCCGGCTGTAGGTAATAAAGATTTAGGTTCTGAGCTTGATTTTACGGTTAATTATGATGTTTCTCCTGAGTTTTCTGTACAAGGAGGTTACAGCACCTATTTTCTGACTGATGCGGTGAAAACAGCTAAAAAAATAACAACCAAAGTAGATACTCCTACCTGGGCTTACGTCATGCTTACGTTCAAACCGGCATTCCTTAACGTGAAATAATCCTGAATGATCATCTTAATTATATATTGACTTATGAAACGAATCACATTATTACTAATAGCGGCGTTGGCCATTCAGTTATATGCTTCTGCCCAAAAGGTACGTGTAGCTGCGGCTGCCAACCTCCGCTATGTATTGGAAGATATCAAAAAACAGTATGAAAAAGAGTACCCCCGAACGAAAGTTGAAATTACTTTCGGTGCATCCGGAACACTTACACAGCAAATACTGAATGGTGCAGCCTATGACTTCTTTATGGCGGCTGATAAGGATTTTCCACAAAAGCTGAAAGAAAAAGGTGCTACTGTGGGTCCTATCCAGACCTATGCTTTCGGTAAGCTGGTTATGTGGAGTAGTGAAACCGATTTGTCGAAAGGATTAAATGCGGTACTCTCTTCCGACGTCAAAAAGATTGCTATTGCTAATCCTGTAGGAGCGCCTTACGGAGAAGCGGCGGTTGATGTCCTGAAAAAACACGGTCTGTATGATAAAGTAGCCGGCAAAATTGTTTGGGGCGAAAATATCTCACAGGCGGCGCAGTTTGCCTTCACCGGAAATGCTGAAATCGGCTTCATCGCATTGTCTCTGGCCAAAGCTCCTGATATGAAAGGTAAGGGCAAATATTACGTTGTTCCTTGTCCGCCTATTGAACAAGCCTGTGTCCTCATCAAAGGGTGGGAGCGTAATGGCGAAGCGGCGAAGTTTATGAAATATGTCCTTAGTCCGAAGTGCGACCCGTTTTGGGAAGAGTATGGGTATGCAAAAGCGAAATAATTTACAATTTACAGATTTACCATTTACAATTGAATGTACCAACTACTGCATTTAAATTGTAAATGGTAAATTGATAAATAGTAAATCAAAAAGAATTTCTCAACAAAACAAGAAACATGATGTCTCCCGAATTTATCGAAACCCTGCTACTGACCGGCAAACTGGCCGGTGCTACGACACTGATATTATTTATCATCGGCATGCCGGTTGCATACTGGCTATCATTCAATCGCTTTCCGTTAAAGTCAGTGGTTGAGGCCTTAATCTGTATGCCGATGGTATTGCCCCCCACGGTGATGGGGTATTATCTGTTGGTAGCATTCAGCCCGCAACATGGTTTCGGCGGATTTCTGGAGAGTCATTTCGATTTCAGGTTAGCCTTTACCTTCCAGGGAGTATTGGTGGCGAGTGTACTGTTTGGCTTGCCTTTTATGATTCAACCGCTGCAAAACGGATTGATGGCATTACCGGATAGCCTGCGTGAAGCCTCCTATACATTGGGAAAATCAAAAGTTACCACCTTCTTCCGGGTATTATTGCCCAATATCAAACCTTCGATTGTGACCGCAGTGGCCATGACCTTTGCCCACTGCATCGGAGAGTTTGGTATTGTATTGATGGTCGGAGGCAATATGCCGGGAGAAACCCGGGTTGCCTCTATTGCTATTTATGACGAGGTGCAGGCGCTCAATTACGAAGTGGCGAATCAGTATGCATTCATCCTCTTTATTCTGTCGTTTGTATTGCTTACTATTATATATAGTGTCAATAAGAGGTTTCGATAACCTTCATTCGGGAAAGGGTAAATTGTAAATGACTAAATTGTAAATGTAAATGATATTCATAGATGTAGAACGCAAGATGCACACTTCCGAAGGCCCGCGAAAGCTGGAAGTCTGCTTAGAGATACCGACCAACGAACTGGTTTGTCTGTTCGGACGTTCCGGTTCGGGAAAAACAACGTTGCTCAGGATGGTAGCCGGATTGTTTCAGCCCGATAAGGGTATCATACGGATTGGTGAAACTACCGTGTTTGATTCCTACAAAAAGGTAAATCTTCCGCCGCAGAAGCGTAATGTCGGTTTTATGTTTCAGGATTATGCGCTGTTTCCCAATATGACCGTAGAGGGAAATATCCATTTTGCCCTGGATAAAAAGGACTACAGCATGGCCGATGCCCTGATGGAAGCCTTCGATCTGGACAATCTGCGTCGGCAAAAACCCGAAAAGCTATCAGGGGGACAGAAACAGCGGGTGGCTTTAGCTCGTGCATTGGTCCGTCAGCCCGAAGTGTTGCTACTTGATGAGCCTTTGTCGGCTTTAGACTATGAAATGCGACTCGCCCTACAGGATGAAATTGCCAAAGCCCATCATTTGATACAGGCAACCACGCTGATGGTAAGCCACGATAAAGATGAAATCCGTAGATTGGCAACCGGTATTGTTCAAATTGACAATGTGAAAATAGAATCGGTTGTTGCTCCTACAAAATAGTAGAAAAAGCTTCTTTAATGTTACATTGTGATTGGTTTATTGTTTGCTGAGTTGTCAATATGGTTTTCTTGAAAATTTTTTATCTCTGACTTTCAGTTACTTAGGAAAAACTTTCGATAAAAAATGAAGCGCGTGTCCGGTTTGGCACGCGCTTTGTCTTTTCATAAGTGAAATCAATTCTTTACACAAGGTAGAAAACTAAATTTTTAAGGTTATGAGAAAGATTGCAATTTATGGAAAAGGTGGTATTGGTAAAAGTACAACTACTCAAAACACCGTAGCCGGTTTGGCTGAAATGGGAAAAAAAGTAATGGTTGTGGGTTGTGACCCTAAAGCTGACTCTACTCGTCTGCTTCTTCACGGTCTTGCTCAGAAAACCGTACTGGATACTCTTCGCGATGAAGGTGAAGATGTAGAATTGGATGACGTGATGAAAGAAGGATTCAAAAATACCAGCTGTGTGGAATCAGGCGGTCCGGAACCGGGTGTAGGTTGCGCAGGTCGTGGTATTATCACTTCTATCAACTTGCTTGAGCAGTTGGGTGCTTATGATGATGACAAAAAACTGGATAACGTATTCTATGATGTATTGGGTGACTTTGTATCTGGTGGTTTCTCAATGCCAATCAGCGACGGTAAAGCTCAGGAAGTTTACATCGTATGTTCAGGTGAGATGATGGCGATGTACGCAGCAAACAACATCTGTAAATCAATCGCTAAATTCGGTAAAGTAGGTGACGTTCGTTTAGGTGGTTTGATCTGTAACTCTCGTAAAGTAGACAACGAAGCTAACATGATCATTGAGTTTGCTAAAAGACTGGGTACCCAAATGATTCACTTCGTTCCACGTGACAACATGGTTCAGCACGCAGAGATCAACCGTCAGACTGTAATTGACTATGCTCCAGAACACGCGCAAGCTGACGAATACCGTGCTTTGGCTAAGAAAATCAACGACAACACCATGCACGTAATTCCTAACCCGCTTTCAATCCAGGAACTGGAAGACCTGTTGATCGGCTTCGGAATTATGAACTAATTATATTCATCATGTCAATCGCCCGGGGCTAGCCGATGGCCCCGTCCTGATTGGCTGATCATCCTCACAAGAATAATCAATCGTCTTACTGAAGCTTTTTACTGCTGTGTTATAGGATTCATCACGGCTTGGAATTGTATTGAGTTTCGGGATAAAATAAAAGACCGGTTAATGGGGACCCAATCTATTACTAATTAAAAGAAAAGGAGACAATTACATGTATTTATTAAGAGCTATCGTTCGTCCGGAGAAGTCACCAGCAGTAATGAAAGCATTGTTTAATGCAGGCTTTCCGGCAGTAACAAAATTATCAGTTTTCGGTCGTGGTAAACAGCGTGGTTTGAAAGTAGGAGATGTTACTTACGATGAACTTCCTAAAGAGATGCTGATGATCGTAATCAAAGAAAGCGACAAGGATTTTGTGGTAGAGACCATCTTAGGGGCTGCTCGTTCCGGTGATAAAGGACAATTCGGAGACGGTAAGATCTTCGTTACTCCGGTAGAGGAATCTTACACTATTTCAAGTGGTAAAAGAGATTAATTAATTCGAAGCAAAGAGGATGCGGAACGGCAGCATCCAGGCTATCCGCTCACTCTTGGCTTTACAAACACAATTAGATTATGAAATTAATTCTTGCTATCATACGAATTGCCAAAATGACTGAAACCAAACAATTGCTATCTGATGCGGGACTTCCTTCATTTACAGCAATGTCGGTATTAGGTCGTGGAAAAGGCCACGGTGACCTTGAAAAAGTTATCGAAGCAACTGACCCTGAATATCGTGAACTGATCCAAACCGCTCCCCGTCTCAAATCAAAAAGAATGATCACTCTGGTGGTTACTGATGAGAAAAAAGACCTCGCGGTAGAAACATTGATGAAAGCCAACAATTCCGGTAAAAGCGGTGACGGAAAAATCTTTGTTATCGATACAGCTGATTCAATTCGTGTGCGTACCGCTGAAACGGGAGACATCACACTCGACTAATCATTATTTCAAGTCATCGGTTGAAGGTTACTTTTAAATGTATCCCGCTTCTTTCAGCTAAACCAAAAAGAAATCAGGCCAAAAGCGCATCAACCGAACTATTCATTTTAACATAGGAGACTTTGTTGTGGAAAAAGAAATTAAAGATAAAGGTTTCAATGTCGAAGAACTGAAAACCTTCAAAGAAAAGGTATTGAGCAAATACCCTAAAAAAGTCGCTCGGAAGCGGGATAAAGCTATCTTAGTAAATGACCCTGATACTATTCCCGAAATTCAGGCAAACGTTCGTACAGTTCCGGGTTCTATCACTCAGCGCGGATGTACTTACGCAGGATGTAAAGGGGTGGTACTTGGACCAACCCGCGACATCATCAACATTACTCACGGTCCTATCGGTTGCGGTTTCTACTCGTGGTTGACCCGTCGTAACCAGACTAAGCCAATGACCGAGCAAGAGGAAAACTTCATCACTTACTGTTTCTCAACCGATATGCAGGATTCTAACATCGTTTTCGGTGGTGAAGAAAAACTCAAACAAGCGATCCGTGAAGCTTACGAACTGTTCCATCCGAAAGCAATCGCAATCTTCTCTACCTGTCCGGTTGGTTTGATCGGTGACGATGTTCACCGTGTAGCACGCCACATGAAAGAAGAGATCGGTGAGGACAAAATCAACATCTTCGGATTCTCTTGCGAAGGTTACCGTGGAGTATCACAGTCAGCCGGTCACCACATTGCCAACAACGGTTTGTTCAAAAACCTGATCGGTCGTGACGATACTGTAAGAGGAAGCCTCAAATATCGCGTTAACCTTCTGGGTGAATATAACATCGGTGGTGACGCATTCGAATTGGAAAGAGTATTTGAAAAATGTGGAATTAACCTGATTTCTACATTCTCTGGTAACTCTACTATCCAGTCTTTTGAAAATGCACACACTGCTGACCTGAACATGGTAATGTGCCACCGTTCGATCAACTATGTGGCTGAGATGATGGAAACTGCTTTCGGTATTCCATGGATCAAAGTTCAGCCAATTGGTGCCGGTTCTACTGCTAAAATGCTTCGCAAAATCGCTGAGTACTTCGGTGACCAGGAGCTGAAAGACAAAGTAGAAGAGGTAATCGCAGACGAAATGGTAGAAGTGGAAGCAGCCCGTCTTAAAGCTTTGGCTAAAACCAACGGTAAAACAGCGATGCTCTTCGTGGGTGGATCACGTGCTCACCACTACCAGGATCTGTTTGAAGAGTTGGGTATGACTACGCTTTCGGCAGGTTACGAGTTCGGACACCGTGACGACTACGAAGGCCGCCGTGTCATCCCAACCATCAAAATCGACGCAGACAGCCGTAACATCGAAGAGATTACAGTTGATAAAGATCCAACTCGCTACAACCCTCGTAAAACTGAAGAGGAATTGGCAGCACTCGATGCAAACGGAATGGACTTCACCGAATACGAAGGTATGATGAAGCAAATGCAGAAAGGTACCCTGGTAATCGACGACCTCAGCCACTACGAGATGGAAAAACTGATCGAGCTCTACAAACCCGATGTGTTCTGCGCCGGTATCAAAGAAAAATACTGCGTACAAAAAATGGGTGTGCCTTTGAAACAGCTTCATAGCTACGATTACGGCGGTCCTTACGCCGGATTCAAAGGGGCTATCAACTTCTACACCGATATCGAAATGATCGCTTGTACCACCATTTGGAAAGAGGTGAAAGCACCTTGGGAGAGCGAAGCAATTGTAGAAGCAGAATATATGTATAACTAACCAGTGATACATTTTACCTGAAGCTTTTTTTCTGACATAGATTCTCTTTCTGCCTCTCCCTCTCCCTGAAGGAGGGGGACGAGCGGAGGAGAACAGAGAATTACACAGGAATGTAAAACGCAAAACTTCAAAATCATGTTACTACGACATACGACCGCAAAAGAAATAGACAGACAAGCGTTGACCATCAACCCGGCTAAGACTTGTCAACCAGTAGGCGCCATGTATGCAGCGCTTGGTATTCACGGATGTTTGCCTCACAGCCACGGTTCTCAGGGATGTTGTTCTTACCACAGAAGTGCTTTAACCCGTCACTTCAAAGAACCGGTGGTTGCTTCTACTTCTTCATTCTCTGAAGGCTCATCTGTATTCGGGGGGTTATCCAACCTTGTTTCAGCAATCGAAACCATCTTCAGCGTTTACGATCCTGAAGTGGTAGCTGTTCACACGACCTGTCTTTCCGAAACTATCGGTGATGACATGACTCAGATCATCGCTAAAGCTTATGAAGACGGTAAAGTGCCTGATGGTAAGAAAGTAATCTATTGTAATACTCCAAGTTACGTGGGAACACACGTTACCGGTTACTCTAACCAGGTTGCTGCTTTCGTAAAACACCTGGCTGTAGCTACTCCCAAAAAGAGAAACGTGATAAACCTCGTGGCAGGATGGATGGAGCCAGCTGATATGAAAGAGATCAAACGTCTCGCTTCAGTAATGGAAACCCGTACATTGATGTTCCCTGATATGACCGGCGTACTGGATGCTCCGATGACCGGAACCTACGAAATGTATCCGAAAGGTGGTATTACTTTGGCAGACATGGCTACTACAGGTGACAGCAAGTTCTCTATAGGTTTGGGTAAATACACCACTGAAGATGCTTGTATCAAAATGGAGAACAAATGTAAAGTTCCTTTCGAAGTATTGGATATTCCAATCGGGTTGAAAGCCACTGACCGTTTCATCACCTCTTTGAGCCGTCATGCCAATGTGCCTGTACCTGATGCTATCACCGAAGAACGAGGCAAACTGATCGACCTGATCGCAGACAACTCAAAATACTTCTATGGCAAACGTGTGGCTTTGTGGGGTGACCCTGACACATTGGTTCCATTGACAGAGTTCCTGGTATCTTTGGATATGAAACCTGTTTACATCGTAACCGGTACTCCGGGTAAATACTTCGATGAGCAAATGGCGGAAATCCTGAAAGATATTCCGGAAGCTAAATTCAAAAGCGGTGAGCGTGCCGATATGTTCCAAATGCACCAGTGGATCAAACAGGAAGGCGTTGACCTCCTGATTGGTAACACTTATGGAAAATACATCGCTCGTGATGAAAACGTTCCTTTCGTTCGCTTAGGATTCCCTGTTACCGACCGTCCGGGATTCAACTTCTTCCCATTCACCGGTTACACAGGAGCAGCCAACCTGGCTATCAAAATCCTGGAAGCATTCCTGGATCACAAAGACCGTACTTGTCCGGAAGAAAAATTCGAATTGGTACTCTAAGCCCCACCCTAACCCTCCCCGATAGGGAGGGGATAAGTAAGGCTGAATATTATTACTACAAACTATAAATGCTCCATCTCTCCCCCTAGGGGGGAGCCGGAGGGGGCTTATCTTTTCATTATGGGCGACTTTTTAAAAGATAGAGGAAAGCAAATCGTTACCAAGGGTAAAGATTCGCACGAACTGGTGGGGGGAAAACCCAGTTTGGCAGGTTCTGTCTCTCAAAGAGCTTGTGTATTTTGCGGTTCACGGGTGGTACTTTACCCGATAGCCGACGCCCTTCACTTAGTACACGGACCAATTGGTTGTGCATCGTACACCTGGGATATCCGTGGAGCTATGTCATCTGGACCAGAACTTCACAGAAGTAGTTTTTCGACAGACTTACGCGAAAAACATGTCATCTTCGGAGGTGAAACTCAACTTTACAATGCTCTTATTGAGCTCATTGACAAACATTCACCTAAGGCCGCTTTTGTATATTCAACCTGTATTGTAGGCGTAATCGGAGACGACGTGCAATCGGTATGCAAAAGGGTGCAAAAGGAAAAAGGAATTCCCGTCATCCCTGTGCAATCCGAAGGATTCCAGGGGTCTAAAAAAGACGGATACAAGATTGCCTTTGACGCCATGAACACTCTGGTAGGAACGGCATTCGATAAGGAGATTTCTCCTTACAGTATCAATATCCTCGGCGATTTTAACCTGGCTGGCGAACTCTGGATGCTCAAAGAGTATTACGAAAAAATGGGAATCCAGATCGTAGCATCCATTACCGGAGACGGTCGTGTCAACGATATCCGCAACGCCCACAGGGCGGCACTCAATGTGGTGCAATGCTCCGGATCGATGATGCATCTGGCCAAATCAATGAAAGCTGAGCACGATATTCCCTTCATGAAGGTATCCTATTTCGGCATAGAAGATATGTCGGATGCCCTGTATGAAGTGGCCCGCTTCTTTAAAAGCGATGAAATGATGGAAAAGGCACAGGAGTTGGTGAAAGACGAACTGTCGAGACTGTTGCCCGCACTCCAACCTTACCGTCAGGCCCTCGAAGGCCGCAAAGCCGCCATCTATGTGGGCGGAGCATTCAAAGCCATTTCTTTAGTAAAAGCTCTTCGACTTATTGGTATGAAAACGGTGATCGCCGGTACACAAACCGGAAATACCGAAGATTATAAACTGCTCCAGGCGATTTGCGACGATGGTTGTATCCTGGTGGATGACTCCAACCCGGTAGAACTTTCAGAGTTTGTCAAACTTACCGGTGCCGACCTCTTTATCGGAGGCGTAAAAGAGCGACCGATTGCCTACAAACTGGGGATTGGATTTTGCGACCACAACCACGAACGCAAATTGGCACTGGCAGGTTATGAAGGAATGCTCAACTTCGCCAAAGAGGTGTATGAGACTGTGACCAGCCCCGTCTGGCAGTTTGTCAAGAGGGGATAGCGTTCCACTTCTGATTCGTTCATTTACATCATGAAATATCGGTTTTATTCCTGAAAATAAAAGGATTCGGCTCAAACGGGAATCATTTACTAAATGACTTTTGCCTTTTACTCCCGGGCCGGAAACTTTTACTCCCGAGCGGGAAACATTTACTCCCAGAAATGAAAGAATTACTCCAGAGCCGGAAACATTCATTCCTGAGCCGAAAAAAATTACTCTCAGGTGGGAAACTTTTACTCCGAAGAATAAAAGAATTACTCCCGGGAATAAAACATTTACTCTCAGACAGCACGCCTTCCCGCTTAAGGGTGAATGTCTTCCGCTTAAGTGGCACACTCTCTTGCTTAGGCGGCAGACTCTCCTGCTTAAGTAGTGAACTGTCACTCTTAAGCAACACATTATTACTCTTAAGCGGCAGACTATTACACTTCGGCGGCAGACTCTCCTTCTTAAGCGGCATACTGTCACTCTTAAGCGGTACACCTTCCCGCCAAAGTGGAAATGTCTGATTCCTGGAAATGAAAGATTCATTTCTTTAATAAAATCTGGATATTCAGAGAAATAGATTGCTATTTCGCTATAGGCTGAAAGCCTGATAGATCCTAGCCCAACGGCAACGCCTTGGGACTATATCGGAAATGGAGAAGCCTGCGCCCTGTAAGGGCAGAATAAAAACCGGATATAACCGCAGGGTTTTCTCTATGTTGCCCTTTCAGGGCGCACGGGGTAAAACCGCAAACCACCCAAGGCGATGCCTTGGGCTGTTATATGCCAAGCTTTCGGCCTGACATTTTCAAAATAACAATCTGTTAATAAGGAAGGGGAAAAGTCCTTTTTTCAGAAAAGAATAAATCATCGCTTGCGTCTTATCCCCTCCCTTTGGGGGAGGGATAGGGTGGGGCTTTTAAAAAGAACTCATGGAAAAGATTAAAAAAGACATGCCAACGGGCGACTCCTTTGCCTCTTCGTGCAATGCTTGCAAGCAATGTACGCCGCTGGGAGCCTGTATTGCCTTCAAGGGGATAGAAGGTGTACTGCCCATGCTGCACGGGTCACAGGGATGTGCTACTTACATCCGCCGTTACCTGATCAGCCATTACCGCGAGCCGGTGGATATTGCCTCTTCCAACTTCAGTGAAGAGACAACCATTTTCGGAGGAAACAGAAATTTCAACACCGGAATCGACAACATCATTAGCCAATACCAACCCAAGGTGGTAGCCATTGCGAGCACCTGCCTGAGTGAGACGATCGGCGAAGATGTTCCTAAACTGATCAACGAATACAAAGCGATTAACGCGGATAAACTGGAAGTCCCGGAAATGATATTCGCCTCTACTCCGAGTTACAACGGAACCCACGCCGAAGGTTTCTTCAACGCCATACTGGCAGCGGTCAAAACACTGGCCGAAAGCGGTGATAAAACAGGTAATCACATCAATCTGATTAGCAGCCTGATTTCCCCCGAAGACATCCGCCACCTCAAAGAGATACTCGAGGATTTCAGCCTGGAGGCAATGCTTTTCCCGGACTATTCCGACACGCTCGATAATACTTCCTGGGATGCCTATACGCGGATACCCGACGGAGGTACACCCATTTCACAACTCAGGGCCAGCGGTTCGGCCCGGGCAACTGTTGAACTGGGTTTCATTAAAAATTCGGGAGGAATGAATGGCAAAATCAAGGATAACTACCTTGTACAATCGGCCGGACAATTCCTGAAAGATAAATTCGATGTCCCTTGCTTCGAAACCGGACTTCCGGTCGGAATCAATGAGACGGATAAGTTCCTCGAAATCCTGTCATCACTCTCCGGTAATCCGGTTCCCGAGAAGTACAAACGCCAGCGCGGCCGTTTGGTGGACCTCTACATTGACGGTCACAAATACCTGTCAGGAAAAAAAGCCGTCATCTTCGGCGAAGAGGACATGGTAGTAGCCTTAGCGGCCTTTGCATCCGAAATCGGAATCAAACCTGTCCTTTGTGCAACCGGTGGTGAAAGCGGAAAACTCCGCGAAACCCTTAAAAAGGTGCTTGGCCCAATGTATGATGAAGAAACCATCATCGGCCAGGGCATGAGTTTCGACCGCATGGATGAAGTGATGCAGCAAATCAAGCCCGATTTGATGATCGGAAACAGCAAGGGATACTACATCGCCCGTAAAATGGACATCCCGATTGTCCGTTGCGGATTCCCGATCCATGATCGCATCGGTGCACAACATTTCCGGATGCTCGGATACGAGGGTGCGACCACCTTCTTTTCGCAAATCGTAAACACATTGCTGGAAGATAAACAAAGAAAATCGCCGGTAGGCTATAAGTATATGTAAGACCTGATTCATGTTCAGGCAAATCAAAGATTCAATAGGTAATTAGGTATTAATCGTTATTGGCGACTGTCTCTTCTACCGGAGGTTTTACAGGGAGCTATTAACACAATGTGAAAGGGTAAGAAAATGAAAGATTTATCATTACATCCATGCTTTAACGAAGGAGTCAAACACACTCAGGCTCGTGTTCACCTGCCGGTAGCTCCGAAATGCAACATCCAGTGTAACTATTGCAACCGTCTCTACGATTGCTGCAACGAAAGCC
>JAUZOF010000649.1 GCA_030706585.1 Bacteroidota bacterium | reverse complement strand
CGGATATTGCCAATGGTTCCACTTTTACGATTACTTCGGGGTATGGCACAAAGACTTTTACAGGGAGGGTTACCGTGGAGGCAGGCGGTACATGGAACAACACCGGAAATGAAGATGTTTCTTTTCTTGGAGGATTGTCCAACTGGGGTACTTTCAATGCCGGTACAGGGATTCAGGCTTTTGAAACAACTTCGCAAACCGTCGATGGAAATCTTTCTATTTCATATCTAACCGTTAATGGTATTACACTCACTAATCAAAATACACTATCTGTAACGAAACGGTTGGCTGGTACTGGAACTCTTAGTCAGGCGCAAAATGCAATTTTAAATCTCGGTGACGAGATGACGATCACCAATCTTTCTGCTTCAGACTGGGAGAATACGGTTGATTTCAACGGGACGGTTTCCCAGATAGTTCCTGCATTCAATTATTATCACCTGAAGATCAGCGGGGCGCATAATACCACTACGGTGACCCTGGCTCCGTCTGGTATTATCGGTTTGGCCGGTGATTTCTTGCCTACAGCAACTTTTCAAAGTGGTAAAAAATATGTTACTACGGGAAGTACCATTGATTTTAATGGCGGGAATCAAAACATTCCTGCTTTTAACTACAATAATCTTACATGCAGTGGGGGCGGGGTGAAAACCATGAATACTAATCTGACTTTAGCGGGCAACCTGAATGTCTTGTCCGGTGCAGATCTGGAAGTTTCCCCTGCGGTTCGTTTAAGTGTCAGCGGATCGTTAACCAATAACGGGATCTTTGCCTTGAAAAGTAATGCAGAAAAGGGAACAGCCACATTATTGGATAACGGCTCTGTGGGCGGAAATGGAGAATATAGGGTGGAACAATGGCTCCCGGCGGGACGTAACTGGTATATTGCTTCGCCGGTTGCATCGGCTAAGGGAGTTATCGCTTCACAAGGCGGATATAATTTGTGGAAATATGATGAAGCCAGCGCCTCATGGTTAACTGTCTCCGATGAGGAAAACCTGTTGCCGATGAATGGGTATGTTGCCAGTAAATCCTCGGGAGAAGATGGGCTAATCATATTTTCCGGAGGTGCTTTTAATACAAATATTTCCTCTGTTGTGCTGCCCCGAACGCTTAACGGTAAGCCCAAACGTGGTTTTTATCTGGCCGGGAATCCTTACACTTCCTGTGTGGATTGGGATAGTCCCAATACGATACGGAAAAATCTACTTCCGACGATCTGGTATCGCACCAAAAGCAGTACTCTTGGAAAATATTTCTTTGAAACTTATAACCAGGGGGTAGGGACAAATGCAAGTGGTAATGGTAAAGTGTCCCGATATATACCTCCGGTACAGGCGTTTTGGGTGTTTGCGTACGAGTCGGATAATGAATTGGGGTTTCCCAATTCGGTGCGGAGTCATCCGGTAAGTAATAATTTGCGAAGTGGAGTGGTGGATGACCAGAAAATTATCCGTTTACAGGTTTCTAACGGGAAATATTCCGATGAGGCCATAGTGCGATACACTCCGATGGCGCAAAGCGGATTTGATGATCTGGACTCCTATAAAATGTCCAATGGTAATGATTCTATTCCGGAAATTTACACCTATGTCGGTGGGGAGAAGATGGTGATTAACGGTAGGCCGGAGTTTCAGGGGAGAGATAATCTGCAGCTTGGGTTCTCTACCGGGCATGCCAATGCCTATACCATCCGTATGACGGAGTTTCTGAATTTTGGAACCGGTGTCAGGGTGTGGCTTGTGGATCATCTGTTGAATAAGATGTACGATTTGACCGACAGTACGGCTTATTGCTTTTCTTCCCCGGCAATTCAGACCAAAGAGCGTTTTTCCTTGTCGATTAATACAATGCCCGAAATCGCGACAGGCGATCGTCCTGTCGATATTGATAATCTTCAGTTGTATCTTGATGCTGATAAGCGGATTGTACTGGAAGATGCAAAAGAGAACTATTTGCCTGAATCGGTTATAGAGGTTACAAATATGTTGGGACAATTGCTTTGGAGAGATAAATTAACAGAGATGAAAACAGTCCCTGTAGAGTGTTTGTCTGTAGGTGTGTATTGTGTAATTGTCGAAAATAAAAGAGGGTGTTTTGTTAAAAAGGTAGTGGTGCCTTAATGGAGTGCGTAATGGAAGGTGTTGTATTCATTGATTCTTTGTTGCCAGTCTGATTTTGAATAACGATGTCAAAAAGCTTTGTTGGCATTGATTCAGCTAATCTGAACAATGCGTAAATGTTTCATGTTATTTTAGTACAATACTTAACTTAAGCCGTTTTATAGAGGGTTTCTCTTTGGCCCTATTATTGTGTCTTTCTTTAATGGTAGAAAAAATGAAAAGATAAACTGTCCTTACATCAAAATAGAGAGATAGGTTTTTTGCTCACAATTTAAAGTGATGGATTGTGTGAATTTTCAATTATAAAGGGCGTAGAAGTGTATTAGTCCTTTATTCTTTTCTGAATAAAATAATAAGTGTTCTTTGATTTAGATAGATGGCATTTATTGTCAATGTGTAGTGAATATCTTTAATTAGATGTCAATTGT
>JAUZOF010000648.1 GCA_030706585.1 Bacteroidota bacterium | reverse complement strand
GGACTTACCTGCCTTTTTTTCATGATAAAAAGCATCATCACCAAATTTCGCTATATAAAAACAGCAGTATTCTTTATCCTGTTTTTTATCGGGGTAAAAATGCTGCTATTTGATTTCACGCTCGTTGCTCAATGGATTGAAAAGCGACAGTGGTTTTCTTTTGTGGTAATCATCTCTACGTTAGTGATTGCGGTATTAGCATCGGTCTGGATACCTCATAAAGGGAATGAGGGAATGAGGGGGTGAGGGAAGAACGAAAATTGAAGGAATTTTGCCTGCTCAGAAAATTTATTTCTGGTATATTTCCTATTTCCACCCGAAACATTACAGAACCCCAAATAGAACCGAGGGTTTGTAGAAATATGGACAATGCCACTCAGCATTAGGTGCAGCGCACCGTAATATGTAATTCAAAAAATGGGTTAGGTGAATATCCGGATACTCAAAGGTACAGATGACTGTGCTCTGTACCTTTGAATCTTGAGTTAAACACCTTTTCTATAACTTCACAGCCCACGACTCATGGCTTAAATTGAGTTGTGTTATTGTGTTATTATATCACCCTTTAACTCTTAAGGCAATCTCTGCGACAAATATTTTGACTATTTTCGTGCCCTGACCATCAGGATAAACCTGCAACCCTTTGAACTGAAACGAAATGAATAAAAAAGCAATTATCATCACCACTTTGCTGGCCATTTTGATAGTGGTTTTTCTTCTTAACAGAAAACAAACCACTGCACCTGTTCCTTATCAGTTTAACGAAGGCCCCATATTTGGAACAACATACCACATCAAATACCAATACGCGAAAGATGTGAAGCGCGAAATAGATTCGACTCTGCAAATATTCAACAATTCGCTCTCGTCCTATAAACCCAACTCTATTATCTCCCGGATAAACAACAACGATCCTTATGTTGTGCCCGACAAGTTCTTTCTGACCGCGTACAAGGAAGCCATGGTTGTAGCCGAAGCCACCGACGGTGCTTACGACCCCACCGTAGCACCTCTGGTCAACCTCTGGGGATTTGGGTTTAAAAAGAACCAGGTAGTCACACAGCTAAAAATAGACAGTCTGAAAAGATTGATTGGATACAAGAAAGTCCGATTGGCGAACAACAGGATTGAGAAAGACGATCCCCGCATCACGCTGGATCTGGCCTCCCTCTCTGACGGTTATGCCAGCGATGTCATCGCAGCTCTTCTAGAGCAAAAGGGTGTCAGCAACTACATGGTGGAAATTGGCGGTGAAGTGATGCTCAAAGGGGTAAATGCGGAAGGCAAAGCCTGGTCCATTGGCATAGACAAACCCATCGACAATCAGGCTCCAACAACGATTGACCTCGAAGCAAAAGTACAGATGACCCGGGGAGCAATCTCCACCAGCGGCAACTATCGTAATTTCTATTACAAAGACGGAAAGAAATATGCGCATACCATTGACCCGAAAACCGGGTATCCCGTCCAACACAACCTGCTTAGCGCTACCATCGTTGCCCCCACCTGCATCGAAGCTGACGCCTACTCTACCGCTTGCATGGTGATCGGACTGGAAGAAAGCCTCGAACTGATCAGAAAACATCCCCAATTAATAGGCTATTTTATCTATGCCGACAAAAACGGGAATATGCAGGTGAAATATACGAAAAGGTTTGAGAAGTTGCTTTCAACACACTGACCTTATATCTGTCGGTCAGTGACCTCCCGGATAAAATAAAAACCACTATTTATCGTTGAACAATGGATGCGTTTATAATACCTTTAAAACATATCTCATTAAAATACAGACACTTCAGACCAGAATGAGCAAAAAGGAGAGTTATTTAGCCAGATTATCCACATTGTTCCGCTAAAATATCTTTATCTTTACACCGGATTTGACTAAAAATCACGTTAACCCAGACAGAGTTTAAACTGAAATTCTGTTTGATTTGTATCAAATATAAAGTTTATGAACAAGATATCGTTGTTATCACTTACACTCTTTATTTTATTATTTACATCCTGTACATCCTATAAGAAAGTCCCCTATCTCCAGGGAGCTGAATCTATACCCAAAGAAGAGTTGAATAAACTCAACAAGCAATACATCCAAAAAATTATGCCCAGCGACCTGTTATCTATAACAGTGAACTCCACCACTCCTGAAGCTGCGATACCATTTAATTTACCATTAATTCCTACATCCCGGTTAGAAAACAGTGCCGGTGGAATCAACCAAACAATGGGTATGCAAACCTACCTGGTGGACCAGGAAGGAAATATAGACTTCCCTATATTGGGGCGCTTAAATATTGGAGGCATGAGCAAACAAGAGGTACAAGACCTGATCAAATCAAAAATCTACCCCAAATACATTAAGGAAGAACCGATTATTACCGTACGATTCACTAATTATAAGGTATCCTTATTAGGGGAAATATCCAGACCTGGGACCTATGGTGTTGCTAACGAAAAAATCAATATACTGGAGGCATTGGCATTGGGTGGGGATATGACCATATACGGACGTCGAGACAACGTATTGCTGATGCGTGAAAACCTCTCCGG
>JAUZOF010000647.1 GCA_030706585.1 Bacteroidota bacterium | reverse complement strand
TCATTATGGACGCGATGCTTTGGTTGGGATTGCTCTGTTCCTGACTCATTTGGCAAAAACAGGCAAAAAAGTATCGGAACTGCGCGCAACTTATCCTTCTTATTTTATGGGTAAAAAGCGGATGGAGCTGACTCCGGCTATCAATGTTGATGAAGTATTGGCTGCTATCAAAACAAAATATGCTCAATACGATATTAATGATATTGACGGGGTGAAGATCGATTTCCCGGAAGGATGGGTACACTTGCGTAAATCCAACACAGAGCCTATCATTCGTATATATTCGGAAGCTAAATCTCCGGCAGAAGCCGATCGTTTGGGTGAAGAAATTATAGCTGAGATTAAAAAGCTTATTTAATATAGTCGTTAAGCTATATCTCTATTTTATGGGTAATACAGCGATGCAAAATAAAAAGCATGTGCGGGCCCTGATTAAAGAGCGCAAACAGCAATTATCGAAAGACGAACAAGTTTATTTGTCTGAGAAAGTTGTTCAAAATATTGAGCAGTGTGAAGAATTTCGCACTGCTCATTCTGTTTTGTGCTATTGGCCTTTGCCAGACGAAGTTCAAATAGATTCGTTAATTGAAAAATACTGGCAGAAAAAGCAAGTCTATTTGCCGGTTGTTTCCGGTGATAAACTGGAATTGAAACTTTTTGAAGGCCGCGATAAAATGCAGGTTGGAGCATTCGGCATTTTGGAACCGACTGGAGAGGCTTATTCGGGAGATGTGGATCTGGTGATTGTTCCGGGTGTAGCGTTTGACTTGCATGGCCATCGCCTGGGTCGAGGGAAAGGGTATTATGATCAATTCCTTCCGTCTACTAAAGCGTATAAGTTAGGCGTTGCTTTTCGATTGCAGATAGTAGAAAGCATACCTGTCGATGAATGGGATATACCTGTCGATAAGGTTGTGACAGATTGAAATATATAAGTAAGAACCATAAAAAAAGGGCTTCGCAATTCATTTGCGAAGCCCTTTGCTATTAAGTAATGTTGTCAAAGCATTTTCTGAGGATCTAACCACTGGCTTTCGATGTCGAGAAAGTACTTGTAGGTACCAACTGTCAGTTCTTCGCAAGATGCCTCGTCACACACGATAATTCCTTTCGGATGCAATTGCAGCATGCTGATAGTCCATTTGTGGTTTACACCTTCTTCCACGGCCTGGCGTAAAGCGCGGGCTTTGTTGTGACCTGAAATAAGGATCAATACCTCACGGGCATCCAGAATAGTTGCAACGCCGACAGTCAACGCCGTTTTAGGTACTTTGTTGACGTCGTTATCGAAGAAACGCGAATTAGCAATGATTGTATCGGTCGTAAGCTCTTTGTCTCTTGTGCGGGAGTAAAGCGACGAACAAGGCTCGTTAAAAGCAATGTGTCCATCGGACCCTACGCCACCCATGAAAAGATCTATTCCACCCACAGCCTTAATCTTTGCTTCATAGCGTTCGCATTCGGCTGTTGTATCATCGGCATTTCCGTCAAGAATATTCACATTTTCTTTTGGAATATCGAGATGACTGAAGAAGTTTTTCCACATGAATGTATGATAGCTTTCGGGATGGTCTTCGGGAATACCGATGTATTCATCCATGTTGAAAGTAATCACATTCTTGAAAGATACAGCTCCGGTTTTATACAACGCGATCAATTCTTTGTAGGTTCCCAGCGGTGTTGAACCTGTAGGAAGACCTAAAACGAAAGGCTTTTCCTGTGTCGGATTTGCTTTCCGGATTTTTGATACGATGTAAGCCGCTGCCCATTTTGATACTACCTCGTAGTTCGGCTCAATAATTAGTCTCATAGTAAGTGTAATTTAAAGATTCGTAATTTTGTGTTCATCTTCACGTTTATGATAGTCAGCAGACTATCTTGTTCATCAGCACCATAACAAAACTGTCAGTAAATCAGCAATACACTTTTTGTTATGATTTAGCCAGCAACCGTCCAAGAGCGATACAATCTTCGTATTTGTCCTCTTTGAGGCTTTGCTTTATTTCGATGGGGAGACTTACGACATCCCATTTTACCCGTTCTGCAAAAGCTGCCAATAATTTAATGGAAGCATTTGACCAGGTTGACGATCCGAAATAAGCAAATTTACGATTCTTGATATCGCGGGTTTCCAGTTTTGCCAGCAAAGAGGCTATTTCCGGGAATAATTCATTGCTGTATGTCGGACTTCCGATAACGATGCGGTCATAGCGGAAAATATCACTCAAAATAAACGAAACATCCGTTTTGGACACGTTGTAAATAGTGATATTTTTTTCGCCTTCTTCCGAAAGACCATATGCGATAGCCTCTGCCATCTGTTCGGTATTGCCGTACATGCTGCCGTAAATAATTACCACGCCGCGTTCACCTTCGTACCGGCTTAGTTTATCCGTGATTTCGATTATTTTATTAACCTTTTCACGCCAAACCGGTCCGTGAGTAGGGCAAATAGTCTTGATTTCAATGTCCTTCAGTTTGTTTAATGCATTCTGAACTGCAGATCCGTACTTGCCGGCAATATTTGAAAAATAGCGGCGGCTTTCTTCCAAATGG
>JAUZOF010000646.1 GCA_030706585.1 Bacteroidota bacterium | reverse complement strand
CGATAAGGTATGGCTCACCTATCACCTTACGGGAGTTTCCGATAATTGTGGTGTAGCATGCAGCATCAATGATCGATTGGCATTTGGCGGATATCTGATTAAAAAGGATACTTCAACTACTGTGCAACGTATTCAGTTAAGTGCGGCATGGTTGCAAAAAGGAGAAAATCGGATTCAATTCGGATTACCTGAAAATGCAGACTATGGGTATAGAATTAGTGATCTGGCACTGGAAGTAGAAAAGGATGCCAATGTTGAGCCTCTATCAGTGGATGCTTCGCAGAATCTCTACGGCGGAAAAGTTTATGTGCATGGATTTTTACAGAAAACAAACGCTATATCCCATATCAGTATCGATGGACAGAAAATAGCACTACACGACGGAGAATTTGAAGCTCTTGTAACTCCAAACGGGCAACAAACGGAGGTGAAAGCGGATATTACAGGCCGGATATTTACCCATATCTTACATTTTGTGAATAACATAAATGCAGATAAGGAATATGCATTAAGGCAAAATTCTGTAAGTACTTTACGTTTGTTTGAAAAAGGGAAAATAAACGAATTGAAGACCACTGATGTTTTGCTTAAAACCGATAATAAAACGCAGATTTCGACTAAACAGTTTTCGCTCACCTCACTTCGTTCGGTCGACATTCCGGCATTAGACCTAGGGATGACCAATGTAACTGCGGATAGTCATGGATTTCGATTTTTGCCTCATGGAGAACATTTTTCCAACAAAGGAGCAACTGTAGCCCTGAAGTACGACCGCTCAAAAATTCCTGATGGCTATACGGAGAACGATATTCGCACCTTCTATTTTGATCAAAATACCAGACATTGGGTAGCCTTGGAACGCGATACGGTGGACAAGTCGCTATGTATGGTGATGTCGAAGACGACACACTTTACCGATATGATTAATGGGGTGATTAAAACCCCCGAATCGCCCCAAACCGAAGGTTTTGCTTCTACCATGATGAATGATATCAAAGCAGCCGATCCCACTTCGAAAATAGAATTGATTGCTCCTCCTTCGGCCAATAGCCAAGGATCTGCCAATCTAAGCTATAATCTGGAGATGCCTCCTACCCGCAACGGAATGGCTCCGCAACTTACTATTGCCTACAACAGTGACGGCGGCAGCGGTTGGCTGGGAGAAGGCTGGGATCTGAATATACCAAGTATCTGTGTTGACACACATTGGGGTGTGCCCAAATACGATCGTTATACAGAATCTGAAACATACAACCTTAATGGAACGATGCTGGCAACTATTATAAAGGACAGTAATGATACGGTCAGTGTTTCAGTTGCACATCGGGGTAAAATGTTTAATCGGCAATATGACAGTAATATAGGGGGACAATCTTTCTTTCCCCGCTCGGAAAGTAATTTTTCAAGAATTATTCGTGAAAAAACAAGCCCAGATCTATATACATGGAGAGTTTTTGATAAATCAGGAACTCAATATTTTTATGGATATAGTGGAGCATCCTTGAAGGGGGATGTAACTAGTTTCAAATATACCGATAATACCTTTAGTCAGAAAGTAAATAAAGCAGATTCTGCTATTGCAGAGTGGAAGCTTACCCGGATAAGGGATGTTTATGGAACTGAGTGTAAATATTATTATTCAAAAAATACCTCTCAACTTATTGCCTCGGGAAATGAAACAGCTCAATCGCTCTATCTTGATTCGATCAGTGTGGGACAGGAAAATAATATACTGGGAAACGATACTACTTATTATAAAATAGTATTCTATAGCAACACATTAAAAAGGAAACAGACTTTCAGTGCCCGTTACGGATTTTTTACTTCGACCAATAAACTACTCGATAGAATTATTATATTTCATAATAATCAAAAGTTAAGAGGTTATCAGTTTGTTTATAAAGATGGTCCCTTAGGAGCCGACTTGTTGGACAAAGTAGTCCAATTAGACAGTTCGGAAACAGAAGTAGGCACACATACATTTCAATATTATAATAGTGTTTCGGGAACTGGAAATCCTCAGTTGTTTTGCAATAAAGACACTACCGTGACTGTTCGACAAGATAATCTTTATAATTTGCCTGCTTTGGGAGGAGCTCAATCAAAAACCAGTGCATATTCGATTTACGCAGGGGGAGGTTTCTCTTTTTTGGGAATTATTAATTTGGAAGCGGGATATAATCATGGCGTTTCAACCTCAAAGTCGGACAAGAAGGTAATAATGATCGATATTAATGGCGATGGATTGCCCGATAAGGTATATAGTTCCTCTAATGGTATATGGTTTATGCCTAACCTTGGTAATTCTATATTTGGAGAGGCAATACAAATTGCCAGTAATCTGAATCAATTTGCTTACACCGAAACCAAAACGACATCCAACGGATGGTCAGGAGAGGCTGGGATAAAGCTAGGGAAGAACGGAGCTGGGGTTAATGCTGGTAAGGACTGGAGTGAGGTGTTGACAAATACTCCTATTTATTTTGCGGATGTAAATAATGACGGCTTAGTAGATATTGTATTCAATGGAGTAGTTTATTTTAACAGGAAGGACACCTCT
>JAUZOF010000645.1 GCA_030706585.1 Bacteroidota bacterium | reverse complement strand
TTATCGGTATGGGTATTGTAGCATTATACCGCTTCAAAGGAAAAAATGCTGAAGCGGGCAACAACCTGATCATGGATGAAATCCATAAACCCGGGGGAGGTATTCCCTTCCGGATGTCTCCGTTTATTATCATTACAACTGTGGTAACACACCTTTTCGGCGGTTCTGCCGGACGAGAGGGAACAGCCGTACAAATAGGCGGTAGCGTGGCTCATTATTTTGCCAAAAAGATGAAACTGAACCGCGATGACTTCCGCATTTTGCTGATGACGGGAATCGCAGCCGGTTTTGGAGCGGTATTCGGCACCCCAATTGCCGGAACGGTATTTGCCCTCGAAGTACTGGCAATCGGCCGAATTAAATACGATGCCCTGATGCCCTGTCTGATGGCCGCTGTATTGGCTGATATTGTCTGTACGGCTTATGGTATTCACCATACTCATTACGCTATTAATTTTCACGACCATATCAGCAACGGCTTTCTCAATTTTCGCATAAACTGGGGCATCCTTATTTGGGTGGCATTGGCCGGTATGCTGTTTGGACTGGCCAGTTTTCTTTTTTCCGAACTTTCCCATTCTATCAAAAGCCTTTGTCATAAATATATCAAATGGAAATATGCCATTCCGTTCATCGGAGGTATTGTCATTATCGGCTTGACGTGGCTGGTGGGCACAACCGATTATCTGGGCCTTGGAGTCAATACGCAAAATAGCATTGGCGCAAGCATCGTCAATGCCTTCAAACCGGGTGGTGTGGATACCTTTAGCTGGTTCTGGAAAATACTCTTTACCGCCATTACCCTGAGTACCGGATTCAAAGGGGGTGAGGTAACTCCACTTTTCTTTATAGGAGCCACATTGGGCAACACGATTGCCATGATGACCGGCAATCCGGTCGACCTTTTTGCCGGACTGGGCTTTATCGCTGTCTTTGCCGGAGCCACTAACACGCCCCTTGCCTGTACCCTGATGGGGGTGGAGCTTTTTGGCGGCGAACACATCCTCTACTATGCCGTGGCCTGTTTCGTGGCTTACTATTTCAGCGGACATTCCGGTATCTATACTTCGCAACGCATTGGTGTATCGAAGGCTGACTTTGATTATCATTCGGAAGAAGAAAACACATTAAAACTTTTGCGGGAGAAAAAAGCCAAAGAATTGTAGGCGAATGCTTCCCCTGTCTCATTCTCAAGATGACTGGTATAACATCAGCCGGGAATCTCTTACAGGCACAGATCTGATTTTGAAGAATCATCAGATGGTAATCTGAGGCAAGTCAGATGTGAATCTGAATACTCCTTTATCCTCCTATTTGAATAGATTGTACACACCCGTCCACCTGACAAATACACCCTGTACATTTTTCCAGTTGATTGTATTGACCTCCATTCTTTAAAAGGCAAATAAACAGTTAATTTGCACGCATACAATCATCTCTAACCCCAAAATCCCTAGTGTAAAAATCTTTTTTTGCATCGGGAACCTAACTCTTTATTATGAAAAAAGACTACTTCTCCCTGCGACTATGCTGGCTTCTGCTTAGCGTTCTGTTCGCCGGCGGATTGTTGGCACAACGCCCCATGGAAAAACTGGGCCGCGGACTGATGGCCCAAAAAATCTCGAACGGGATTTACGTGAACTGGCGTATCAATGCAGACGAATGGTACAACACCTACTACAAAGTGTACCGTGACGGAAACCTAATTTACACAACCAAGACTACCGAAGCTTCGAACTACCTGGATCCTTCCGGAACCGTTTCTTCAAAATACTCTGTTTCCAGAGTGAAAAGCGGTGTTGAATCAACACAATGTACTCAGGTGACAGTCAATACAAAAGGCTACATCGATATTCCGATGCATGCGGTAAAACATGGATATACTTTGAATGATGCCACTGCTGCTGACCTTGATGGGGATGGTGAATATGAGATCATCGTAAAAAGAATGAACTTAGATTTTTCGGTTGCAAACGATTCTGCTTATTCCTATTTTGAAGCATACAAACTGGATGGTACATTTCTTTGGGAAATCAATGTAGGCCCGAATATTCTTTCTTCTTCCGGAGTTGAAATTAACATTGCTGCATACGATTTCGATGGTGATGGAAAGGCCGAAGTATTTATGCGTACCTCCGAAGGTACGATCTTCGGAGATGGCACAAAAATTGGTGATACAGATGGTGATGGCAAGACTAATTACAGATACTCGGTCGTTCAGTCAGCCAATATGCAATATATGAATGCCGGACCGGAGTTTCTTTCTCTGATCGATGGGATGACTGGTAAGGAATTGGATCGTGTAAACTTTATCCCTCGTGGTAACTCCAGCGATTGGGGGGATAGCTATGGCCACCGTGCTAATAAATTCTTCTTCGGTGCTCCCTATTTTGACGGAAAACACCCAAGCCTCTTTATCGCACGCGGTATCTATACCAAAACTGAGATGCGTGCCTATGATATCGTAAATAAAAAAATTGTAACCCGCACAAGCTGGGGAACCAATGGCGCATGGTCAAGCGGAAACAGCGGCATCTATTACGGACAGGGATACCACAACT
>JAUZOF010000644.1 GCA_030706585.1 Bacteroidota bacterium | reverse complement strand
TAAGTTCATTATGAGTGAAATGGATTTTTGTATTGCCAATCTGGAAGATGCACGTCCTAATCAATCTGCTCATGTTGGTGCTGTTACCAAGTATTCCGCATTATTGCTGAAGGCCAAAGCTGCCGCCGACCTTGCAGGTAGCGATAATACCAATGCAAACTGGGATATTGTGTTGGATTGTACCAATCAGATTATCAATAGTTCAAAATTCTCATTGTATTCCGATTTCTACCAATTATTCAAGAAGCCGGGTAAATTATGTAATGAATCGCTTTTTGAACTACAATTCAGCGACTTTGGAACAGGGTCGGGAAGTAATGTAGAACCCGGAGCTTTTTGGGCATTTCAGGGGCCTCGCGGAGATCAGAGAGGTAGTGCAATATCAGGATGGGGATTTATGACACCATCACAGACAATTGTTGATTTTTTCAACTCTCGACAAGATAGCATCAGAAAGAAAACAACGATTATGCCCTGTGGCGCTGATGGAAACTCGTACGTTATGACTCCAAGCGGTGACAAAATATGGGGAAATTCCGATGGCCTGAAGTATTTCAACGGAAAGGCATATCTGCCAAGTTCACAAATGAATGCCGGCAGAACCGATTATGGTTCCAACAACAATGTAAGAGTGTTGCGTTATGCAGATGCTCTGTTATTGAATGCAGAAGCTAAAATCCGTAAAGGGCAAAATGGTGATGTGCCGTTGAACTTGGTTAGAAATCGTGCAAAACTGGCCTCCATTACAAATGCTTCGTTGCAAAACGTGTTGGATGAACGTCGTGCTGAATTTGCCTGCGAATGGTGGGGCGAACGTTATAACGATTTGCTTCGTACCGGACAAGCAGCTACGGCACTCTCTGCATTTGGATTTACGTCAGGAACAAGTGATTATATTCCAATTCCACAAACGCAGATCGATCTTGACCAGAATCTCAAATAAATGCTGTTTTTATTGCCGTCAATCCCTCGTATAATAAGGATTGACGGCCGTGAAGCAAATCTTAATTTTATAATGAAACAAAATGAAATCACTATGTTTTCGAGAACATCTCAAAAGTTGACCGTCTTGTAACGAAAGATTTCATTTGTCCATTAAAATCTAAATTATTTACACATGAAAAATCTATTATTTATATGTTTCATTGCGGCTGGTTTTATATTGGCAACAAGTTGTACTAAAACAGACAATAGAGAACTTAATATGCCATCTATCACTACTGTCGCCGCAACGATAGCTGCCGGACAAGTGAGTGCCGGTGGAAATATTCCAACAGATGGAGGCTCTATTATTACTGAAGCCGGCATTTGCTACGATACTATCTCGAACGTTACAATAGCTAAAAATAAGACTGTTGTTGCTCATACATTTGGCGGCCCATTTTCCGCTGTTCTGGATAAAGCTAAAATGGGTAAAACCTACTATTATAGAGCTTATGCCACAAATGCAATCGGCACAACTTACGGCACTGAAATGTCGATTTATGTTCCCATAGCAATCAATGGTTTTACAAAATCTTCTCAGGTAGCACCCTCAAATCTTGTAGGCTATTGGGCTTTTGAAAACAGTTATATTGATAGTGTTTCTAATACTGTTGGTACGGGTGTAAACACAACTTTTGTGCCCGGAGTAAAAGGCAAAGCGATGCAAGGTGGGGCCAATGGGTATATGATTTCCAATATGACGACAGCTGTGAAAAATCTGCAGAGTTTCACGATCTCATTCTGGTTATACACAAGCAACACGAACAATGGCTTGATTACCCCGATATGTTTTTCACGGACGGATCAGTTTTGGGGAGCTTTTGATATGTTCTATGAAAATGGCGGACGAACAGCAACAACCGCAAACTTAAAAGTACACGTTAATGCTCAAAGCGAGGCTTGGTTTACCAATGGATGGATTACGAATCCATGGGATACCTGGGTGCCCATTGAATTAACCTACGATGCCGCAACTTCGACATTTACGTTGTATCAAAATGGTGCGCCTGTTGCATCTACTATTGCTTCCGGTTTGGGTAATTTGGTATTCCCGGCAACAGCAACAAATATCATTTTCGGAACTGAACAATTTCAATGCACGCCAAGTTTGGGTACAGCAGGCGGTCATCAAGATTGGGCAAGTTACTTAACAGGTAAATTGGATCAGGTAAGAATCTACAATAAAGCATTAAGTGTTTTAGAGCTTCAGGCTCTTGCCGGTTTGGAAAAATATGGCTTATAATTCCTGATCAAAATAATTTTAATATGAGAAGTGGGTGCATCAACTTTTGTACCCACTTCTTGTTTCTTCAATAGGCTTTTGATAATTTTAGTAATATTCAGAAGCAATCTAATTGCTATCTGACATTGAAAAAACTGAACAAATGAAGTGTTTGAAATTTTTCCTGTTCATTGTTATTGTTGTTGGTTTGGGAGCTCAATCAAATGCTCAAACCAAAACCATAAAAGGGCAAATAACTGAGTATAACATACCCGTTGTCAAGACATACCAAATAAAAGGGGTAGTTATAGACAGCACAGGCGCTCCATTGCCCGGAGCACAACTTATGGTGAAATATGGGGTG
>JAUZOF010000643.1 GCA_030706585.1 Bacteroidota bacterium | reverse complement strand
TGATTCACTGGTTACATTCATGACCACTCCGATAAATGAGAGTTGTAACTGCACATCAAACTGCCAACGCTTAGCCATACGGTTCAGATTGTTGGTGATGCGTCCGCAATGTGCTCCCGAAGCCAACATGGTAGTAGCAATATCCAGCGACAGATCGGCAAATTCGGATGCATCTACTTGTTCGGATATTTTGGGGGATGATGAAATCATTTACAAATCTGTTTTAGGTTTCGTTTTGCAAAGATACGCCAGAAATGCTCATATTGGCACATCCTGCAACTCCCCCCTTTTGCTGCAATCTATGCCGGGAGCGTTTCTGTCTAACTGATGTCAGATGAATACGCATACTAACAGGAAGGATTGAGAAGCATTTGATTCGCTTATTAAGAGCCTGTTTAAATTTTACCGAAACATTTTCATATAAAGAGAAGATACTCCTTTCTTTGCTCCTTTCTTTGCTCCTTTTTTAGTCTCTTTCGGATATATTTTTCACTTTTCCCCCTTGATTTAGCCCGCTAAATCTGCGGGATAAAAGCAAAAAATCTACCTCGAAATAGCCTTAAAAAAGTCGAGCAATAAAATTTAAACAGGCTCAAAATGAGACAAACGAAATATTATTTCCACTTTTCAATCATTGCAATTAGGTTATTTTGTTAAATTTGCGCCGCACGGGAGATCTCTTACTTTTCCCATTCCTTTCCCATTCGCTTTCGTTTAAACATTTACCATTAAAGCATTACGTTCCAATGAATCTGACACACTTAAATAATCACACATGAGAAAATTATCAATTCTATTTCTGCTGCTTCTGGCTTTGGGTACCCAGTCATGTAAGCACTTCACCTTATTTGGCAAAAAGCATAAAAAACAGGTTGCAGCTGCCGATACGGCTAAGGAAAAAGAGGTCAAAGAGCCACTTTACAAGCCTTTCAAAGAGATTATCACCGCCAAAGCGGTGAGTCAGGAGGGGCTACTTACCGTCCATAAAGTCGATACTAAGTGGTACTTCGAGATTCCCGATTCCATCTTGGGAAGGGAAATACTGGCCATCACCCGTTTCTCTAAGACACCAGCCGGAGTATCGTTCTATGCGGGGGAAGAGGTCAACGAACAGACCATGTATTGGGAAAAGGCCCCCAATAAAAAGATATTACTGCGCGTTTCAATCCTAATTAATAAAGCAGACTCAACCCATGCCATCAGTAAGGCGGTTAAAAACTCCAATACCGACCCGATTATTGCCGCATTTGAAATCAAAACGCTTTCCCCTAAAGGAAATGCCGTGATTGATGTAACGGACTTCTTTAATGGGGATAACCAAAGTATCTCTGTCCCGCAACAAGTGAAACAGATGTACAACCTAACTGGCCTGGCGGGCGACCGTTCCTACATCCAGCGCATCTCCACCTACCCGATCAATACGGAGATACGCACGCTGAAAACATACAATTCCAATACCTCATTTTCTGGTAACCGTATGATGATAGTACCCGGTGGATACCAGACCGGAGCCGTTACTGTTGAGCTTAACACCTCCTTTATCCTGTTGCCGAAGATACCGATGCGTAAACGGCTCTTTGATCCGCGTGTCGGTTTCTTTGCCGATGAATATTCTTTTTACTCTGACCATCAGGAAAAGGTGGAGAACTCCAAATTCATCACCCGCTGGAGACTTGAGCCCAAACCGGAGGATATGGAAAAATTCAAACGGGGAGAATTGGTGGAACCACAGAAATCGATTGTCTATTATATCGACCCCGCCGTGCCCAAACAGTGGCGTCCTTACCTGATACAGGGTATAAACGACTGGCAAAAAGCTTTTGAACGTGCCGGATTTAAGAACGCTATCATAGGTAAAGAGTGGCCGGAGAATGACTCCACCATGAGTCTCGAAGATGCACGCTACTCAGTAATCCGCTATTTTGCTTCACCAATTAATAACGCTTACGGACCTCACGTGCATGACCCCCGGAGTGGCGAAATCATCGAAAGCCACCTTGGATGGTATCACAACATCATGAACCTGTTACACAACTGGTACATGATACAGGCAGCAATGAGCGACACGACTGCCCGCAAGATGAAATTCGATGAAGAGTTGATGGGACAACTGATCCGTTTCGTCTCTTCACACGAAATCGGACACACCTTGGGCCTTCGCCACAATATGGGCTCGAGTAGCACCGTTCCGGTGGAAAAGCTGCGCGACAGGAAATGGGTGGAAGCGCACGGTCACACTCCATCCATCATGGACTATGCCCGGTTTAACTATGTTGCGCAACCCGAAGATCACGTTGGACGTGCCGGTCTCTTCCCTCGCATCGGCGACTACGACATGTGGGCCATCCAATGGGGCTACCGACCGATACCTGATGCAAAAGACGAAGAAGAGGAGCGCAAGATCCTGAATAAGATCGTCATTGACAGTCTGGCAACCAACAAACGGTTGTGGTTTGGAAGTGGTGAAATGTGGTCCGACACCCGTTGTCTTACCGAAGACCTCGGAGATGACAATATGAAAGCTGATGAATATGGCATTTGTAACCTGAAGCAGATCATTGCCCGCCTTCCTGAATG
>JAUZOF010000642.1 GCA_030706585.1 Bacteroidota bacterium | reverse complement strand
TTCATCTTCCTGCAACGCATATCAAGGATCTTACTATACAAACCTTTGTTCGTTCCGGTAAGGGAATTGTTTCGCTGAAGAGTATTCTTGAAAAAAGAAGCGGTATGAAATTTCCGCGTACGATGAATCTCATGGCCGAGTTAAGAGATGCATCCGGGAAAATTGTTGCAAGCCGGGAGTTGATTCCCTCTGTATTAAAATCAAAAGCGGATACTACAAGTTATGCAGCCTCAATCAGTATCGATAGTCCGAAACTATGGACTGCTGAAACACCCTATTTATACACGCTTACTTTGTGTCTTAACGACGGTAAAACGCTTTTGCAGCAACACACAGAAACTATTGGAATTCGAGAAATAAGCTGGTCGGATGCGGTGCTGAAACTTAACGGTACGCCCATAAAATTACGTGGAGTGGATCATCACGACCTTTCGCCCATCAACGGGCGGGCAATGACAGAAGCCGAGCTGCGCGAAGATTTAATGCTCATTCGTCATGCCAATATCAACTTCATTCGCACCTCGCATTACCCGCCTCAACCGCGGTTGCTGGAGTTGTGCGATTCGATGGGATTTTATGTAATGGACGAAGTACCTTTCGGTTTTGGCGACGAGCATCTCAACGACACTTCGTATCTGCCTATCCTGAAAAACAGAGCCAAAGCTACCGTTTGGCGCGACAAAAATCATCCCAGCGTAATTGTATGGAGCGTGGGCAACGAGAACCCGTTGACAAAAATGTGTCAACAAGTGGGGCAATATGTGAAATCGCTCGACCCAACCCGTCCGGATTGTTTCCCGCAGGTGGGTTCGTATTTCAATAAAATTGCCGATACTTTTCCCGATTCCATTGATATCCTGGCACCCCATTATCCTGTTACGTCTACTCTGAAAGGATATGCCACCCGTTTTAATCGTCCGATGATAGTTACCGAATATGCTCATTCGCTCGGACTCGATTTCGACCGGCTGGAATCTCTATGGGAAGTAATGTACGCCAATCCTAAGCTGTCCGGTGGTGCCGTGTGGGATTTTGCCGATCAGGGCATTTTGCGTAAAATGCCTGCGAAAGTCAATAAAAATGCCTTTACTACTTCTGTTTGGCTCGATTCGGTAACCGTGTATGACAACCACGGAAACGAAGGCGCCGACGGTATAGTGTATGCCAATCGTGTTCCGCAGGTCGACTATTGGCAAGTGCGTAAAGTATATTCACCCCTCAAAGCGCTCGATGATACTCTGAAATGTGTTGTCGGTCAGCAAGCTGTCACTATCAGGCTGATAAATCGCTACGATTTTACCAACCTCAATCAAGTGACATGTAAGTGGGAATTGATGGGCGACAGAGCCGTCTTGGATTCGGGCAATATTGGATTAAACGCATTACCACACGACACGCTGCAAATCTTTATTCCTTTGCAGATTCCGGCCAAAGAGGACGCATTGTTTTATTCTCTTCGATTGTCTTTTTCCGATAGTCAGGCTTATCAGTTTTACGAAAAAACATATCCGATTGTTCTCAATAACAGCAAGCCAGACCTTCTGAAATCGATGGCAATAAAAGGAACAAAACCAGCGCTCAAAAACAACGTTGTCACTTCCGATGAGTATGCATTTTTCTTCAATAAGACAGATGGAAGTATAAACCTTACCAATAAAAACAACGTAAAGGTCATTGCTGGCGGTCCGCAGTTGCGGGTAGGGCGCAAAACTACTATGTCTGAACAGGCCAACAGCGAAAAATCCATACCCGAAAACAATCCGCTGTGGATACCTTATCAAATATCGCCATCTAACGTGCAGGTAATTGCATTTAACGCCCAAAATCTGACTGCCGGTTATCGTTACTCACGTATACAATCGGGCGACCAATCTATCTCGGGTAAGATAGAATACAATTTTACCGACAGCAATTATATACGTGTAAAATACAGCCTGAAAACCGACAGCGCCAAAGGAAATGCAATGGAAGCCGGAATTTCATTCCTTGTGCCGCCAGCATATAACCAGTTCCGCTGGATTGGTAAAGGTCCTTATCCGGCTTATCCGGGCAAAGATCGTCTGGATGAATTTGGATTTTACCAGCTCCATAGTCAGGATCTCAATTTTCAGGGAAACCGTGAAGATGTTGTATGCGCAGTCTTTTCGGACGAGAAAGGCAATGGCTTTGCTTTGATTGCCGATGATGCCAATATTGCCGTCGAACGTTCGCCGGAAGGCATTGTGGTTAGTCACAACGCCTTTGTTTCGGGTCGCTTCAATAAGTTCTCCTGGCCCGAGGTGCAATATTCATTTGATAAAATGGAAAAAATTGCCGGTTCGTTCGTGATTATACCACTTACCGAAACGTGGCCAGCCATTCTGCAAAGGCTCTTCGAACCAGCCAGCCATGTAGTGAAACCATTTTCGCCATTCTATCACAGTTACGATCAATAATCAGCCAACAACTTTTTTCAACTAATTTATTTTGTATGAATCAAAAGCACATATCAATTATATTACTGATGTTTACTTTGTCAGTAAACGTGTTCTCTCAACCGAAAAATTCTTCGACACTTTGGTATACAAATCCGGCAAAG
>JAUZOF010000641.1 GCA_030706585.1 Bacteroidota bacterium | reverse complement strand
AATCATGATACAAATTATTATGGCTCTTTCATTAATCGTTTTCGGAGCACATCTCTTTGTCGAGAAGGTACAAATCATTTCACATCAATTAGGGATATCACCATTGATACTGTCTCTGATCATAGCTCCAATTGCTACAGAACTACCGGAGAAATTTAACAGTATTATATGGCTGATAAAGGGAAAAGATACCCTTGCTCTGGGTAATATCACTGGCGCAATGGTGTTTCAGAGTTCACTCATTCCTGCAATAGGAATTTTATTTACAAATTGGCACTTGACATCATCAGCATTAATAACTGTGTTTTTAACATTTTTATCTACAGGATTGGTATATTTACAAATACGCTGGAAAAAAACATTAACTCCTATAACTCTTTATGTTGGTGGAGTATGTTATTTACTCTTTGTCATGCTTGTGCTTTTGGGTAAAATATAAAATCGTCTGATACATTTTTCTGCTCGTAATCTTCACTCTCCAACGAATGATGGCGCTGAAGAGCGGTAGGAGGAGTCCATAATTTTGCCGATAAGGCATTTTGAAATTTTAGGGCTTTGTTAAGGCGAACGAATTCTTCCTGTAATCGAGCGGCTCACCATTTCCATCAGAATGCAAGATTTCAAGCCGTATTTCATTAGTCAAAAAAAGAGGGCAGAATCAAGCGTTCCTGCCCTCCTATACACTCTTTTTGGGTAAGTTTTATTTCATCAACTCAATTTCTCCCGGTCGCCATGTCTTGTTGAAAAATGGCTCTAACGGACCATAGAGACGAAGGAGGGTATTCCAGCCCTTGCCGGGAATGGTTTGGATCCAGTTGTTCTCCTTCCCAGCCGGAGCTGTTGGGCCAAAATAGACATCCACTGAACCATCCGCATTCACGAGCAATCCTTTAGTCTGACTGCTAACTGCAGGCCAGTCCTGATTATTTTGGAGCATCGAGCGGGTCTGACTGTCGTAAAGAATGACTGACCAAAAGTTTTTCACTGGGATATTAGGCGGTAGATGGAGCTGGTAGTTCTTTCCGCCATCGAACGGGTTACTATTGGAATCAACGAACGCGGCCATATATTGAGAACCTTCTCCGATCATCCTCGTGTCCATGGCTGGTGTAACACCAGTTGCATAGAAGAAGAAGCCCGAGTAAGCGTCTAGCAGGCGTGCGCCGTTTTCTTCAAACTTGTATCCACCAACGAATCCAAGGCGCCATGCGCTGTCCGGGTACCAGTACCCATCCTGTGTGCGCCAGCGGTACATGATGGCGCGCACCATCGCATCACCGACCTGAGCGGATTCACTGAGAATCTTCTTCATCCGCTCATCGGGTGAGAACGGCTTTCCTTTCTTGATGCCAATTGAAGCCCAAAAGCCGAGCGTCGTCTGGTCGACCGGATCCGTAGGTTCCTCTTGTACGACCTGATTGAGTGCCTCCCAGAAGGAATAATCGGCTGGGGCGATTGTGTTGAATGCCTTGTCGGAAACATTTACAAAATTCAGTTTTATGGGTTTACCGGCTTGAGATAGGGGATAGACCTTAGTGAACTTCTTCACCAAATCCACACCTGGTTTTGGGTCGCCATTGACTAAGAAGCTACGCCAAGCTACCCAAACACTATACGTTTGCGGTCGTACGACATGATAGCCTGTTGGCACTTTACCTTTGTAGCCAGGTGGCAAAAGCAGGTATTTGCCGCCTTTTCCTTTGTCCGCTCCAGTGAAGCCAACATCAGCAATCCAGTGATACCACATATTCTCAATAAGCCCGAGTACCTTAGGGGGAGCCTCGAGGACAAGTGGACCATTGTGCAGATCGACCCAGAACCAAGTATAGGGTGTGTTGTTATTCGGCGTCAGTTCTAGCGTTTTGGCGTTCATCATGGTTTCAAAAATCGGCACCGTCATATTGGCGGGTCCCCACTCAAGCATTCCCTTCCGGTTTGCCCACTGACTCACCGGAGGCAGACCGAGCAGATATGCCTGTACCGCGTGCTGGAAGTCTAAGTTATCGAAGAGTTTCTCGGTAGTAGTCTTATCCGGAAAGCCATCAAAGAAGTTTAGTGTGCCGAAACGCGTTTCGACCTGTGCCGGAATTGGGATGTTTGTCGGAATCTCGGTTGAGTTCTTGTACCGGGGGTCCGTCGGACTGCTGAGTGTCTGGGTCATGGCCGGCACTGCAATGAATAAACTCATTAATAGACAGCTCACCACGAATACTGTTGGTTTAGCCATACTTTTCCTCCTTTCAATTTTACAATTCAGTTCCGGTTGCAATAGTACAGTTCTATATCTGGATTGTTTGCTCTCAACAGCTAATGGTAGTAAAAAATATTATCAGTGGGGTAAACATGTACAACAGGACGGGGTACGTGTCAATCATACACTGGTCTTTTGAGGTCATCATTGATGATTTCAAGTGGTATCAAGCTCCTAGAACATTCCTTCCTGTATTCGGGCGACTTACTATTTTCCTAAAGATACAAGATTACAGTTGGTATTCTTCAGTTTTTCCTACTTCATGAATTAATTGAATCGTAAGGAGAAGCTGATTATTTTTCATTCAATATGGTTTGATAAACTTTATT
>JAUZOF010000640.1 GCA_030706585.1 Bacteroidota bacterium | reverse complement strand
CAAAGGATCCTTACGCGATATTAGATCCGAAGATCCGGTGGTATCCGGCCGATGAAGCACTTCGGGCGGTGGGGGGATATGAGAAACTGTTACCCCCTTTTGTCCCGGCGCTTCGAGAGGAGATACAGAAGTGGCGCAACCAGGGTTATGGCGGTGCTAGTACCACTTCGATCTCCTTATTGAATTGGTGGTTTATTGATCGACACGAAATCGCCGATCTCGAAGGAAATCTTCAAGAGTTTCGCTATTATTTCGCTCAACGTGAGGCCGTCGAAACCATTATTTGGTTACACGATGTCGCGAAAATAAAAGATAAACATGACCTGATGCGTTACGACCAACTCGGTCGAGTCAGCGCTAACATGTTTCAAGAAGATTGGCTCCGTTATGTCATCAAAATGGCGACAGGGAGTGGCAAAACAAAAGTTATGAGCCTACTCCTAGCTTGGGCCTACTTCCACAAGTTGTATGAAGCTGATTCAGATCTTGCCAAAAATTTTCTCTTAATTGCCCCCAACATAATTGTTCTTGAGCGATTAAAAGCAGATTTCGGAGGCCTGAAGATTTTCTATGAGGATCCAATCTTGCCCGACAACGGATATGGTGGACAGAATTGGAGTGATGATTTTCAGATAACCCTCCATCTTCAGGATGAAGTTGGAACTATCTCGACAACCGGGAATCTTTTTTTAACAAATATTCATCGAGTTTATGAGACTGATGTTGATGTGCCATCTGCTGCTGACGAAGACACTCGGGATTATTTTTTAGGACCCAAACCCGTTGCAAAAACCAACGATTCAAAAGTTGACCTCGGGAAAATCGTCCGCGATCTCGACGAGCTGGTAGTATTTAATGATGAAGCTCACCACATTCATGACGAAAAGCTTACCTGGTTTACATCACTGCAAGACATCCATAATAAGTTAGCACAAAAAGGTTCGAAGATTGCTCTACAAATTGATGTTACTGCTACACCAAAAGACACTAAAGGCAGGCTCTTTCCTCAAACAGTTACCGACTATCCATTAGTCGAAGCTATTCACCAAAAAATTGTAAAAAAACCGGTGTTGCCTGATGAAGCGAGTCGGGCAAAAATACACGATCACGAAAGTGCAATGTTCGTTGAGCGATACCAGGACTATATCAATCTTGGTGTGGCTGAATGGAAAAAAGCCTCAGCTGAACTTGAGAAAAGTGGCAAAAAGGCCATTCTGTTCGTGATGACCGATGACACGACAAATTGTGATGACGTAGCCACGTATTTATATTATACGTACACTGAGCTTCACGGCGCTGTAATGACCATTCACACTAATACCAGTGGTGACGTTTCTGAAAATGTGAGAGGCAGGAATGAGGAAGAACTCAAACAGTTGCGCAAACAGGCGAATTCAATCGATAGTAATGAAAGTAAGTATAAAGCCATAGTTTCAGTTTTAATGTTGAAAGAGGGTTGGGACGTAAGAAACGTTACGACAATAGTCGGTTTACGAGCTTACAATTCACCTGCTCGGATTCTTCCTGAACAAACTCTGGGACGCGGCCTCCGACGGATGTTTTTCGGACGGGAGGACGTAGATGAATATGTTAGCGTTGTAGGCACGCCTGCCTTTATGGAATTCGTTGAGGCTATAAAAAACGAAGGTGTAGAATTGGAATATTGGGAGATGAGTCAGCGCTCAAAGGCCATCACTCCTCAGGTTATCGAAGTTGATCACAGTAACCCAAATAAAGATATTGAAAAACTAGACATAGAGGTCCCCATTCTATCCCCACGAGTTTATCGAGAGTATAAGAATCTGGCAGATTTGGACGTTTCAAAATTTTCACACCACAAGGTCACAATCAAACAGTTTAGTCCAAAAGAAGTTCGAGAGATTATATTTAAGGATATCGTTGAAGGTAAAGAGCACCATAAAACAAACGTAGAAACAGTCCTTGAGCCGAATTATCAGAGCGTCATAGGGTACTTCGCTCAAACAATCATGAAAGAATTACGATTGTTTGGTTGTTACGACATATTGTTTGGGAAGGTGAAAATCTTTGTGCAAGACTACTTATTTGAATCAAAGGTGAAACTGGAAGATCCGGTCATTTTGCGAAATTTGTCTGAACAAGAAGCGAAGAGAACAATTATCCAAAACTTTAAGGACGCTATTAATAAGCTTACTGTTCAGGACCATGGTGATGCTGAAATACGTAATTACATTAAGATCAGCCAAGCCCGTCCTTTCGTCGTTAATAATAAAGAATTTCTAGAACCGAAGAAAACAGTTTTTAATAAAATTGTTGGTGACAGCAATTTGGAAATGTTATTTGCCGATTGGTTGGATAGATGCCCTGATGTTGAATCGTTTACCAAGATTTATCCAGAAATTCACTTCAAACTTGAATATCAAAACGCCGATGGCACAATCGCTCACTATATTCCGGACTTTTTTGTAAAATCAGGGCACAAAACCATTTATGTTGTCGAAACCAAAGGAAGGGAAGATTTAGATGATCCGTTAAAAATCGCTCGACTTAAGAATTGGTGTATAGATGTAAACAAACAGCAAAAAATTGTTCGTTACGAGTATT
>JAUZOF010000064.1 GCA_030706585.1 Bacteroidota bacterium | reverse complement strand
CCATATAGGTTTTGTCCAATATTCGTTTGCCGACATTAGATATTGCCCAGGGATAATAGATTCCCAAAGTGACGATGCTCAATAATATCTGTTTCCACAAATATAAATAATCATCCTTGGCCTCAATATCATATCCGAAACGGATTTGCTGATTGTCCACGATATTCGACTCGGTTTTGTGGATAAAGTATTCATATAGTCGAATCCACGCCATAGGATAATAGATTCCCAAAGTAATCAATGAAAGGAGTATTTCTTTTGCCACTTTACCCATTGCAGGGATGTTCTCCGTATTCCACTTAATGTGATAGTCGTTGTGCTTAAAGTTGAAGGACCATTTATACACATAATAGATATACGGGATCATCAATACCCAAGTCAGAACCTGCTGAATGATAGTTTCGGTAGTTGTTACGGCTTTATGCTCCGGAAAGGCAAAGATCGCAAATACGATTAGGGCAATTATCGGAAGGATTAAAGTCAATGTAAGAATCCCGAAAAGATTACCCGCCTCACCCATGAAGATAAACTCCCGTGATTTGTAAGAAGTTTTTTCAGAAATGTAACTCTGCATTTTGGTAATAAACCAGGGGGAATAGATACCCAACGTAATAATCGAGAGCAACATTCCGCTGATATAGATACCATAGAACCGGCCTAGTGTGATATCAGAACGGAGCGATTCGCCGTTATACTCAACACTTTCGATTATTATCCGGATGATGTAGAAGTTACATACCGGAAATGAAACAAATAATATGGGTACGATCAACCACATTGCTGTTGGTTTTTCATAGTTTGCTGTTGCTTGTCCTGTCAGGTAAATCATTGCGATGTAGGGAACAATGACTAAAAGGATCATTCCGATCCATGCAGGCAAAAGCGTTCTACCTTCGAGATTAAATCTGAAATAGTTTTTCATAAGTTTGGTTTGTTTAGTGATTAAATATGTGTTGTTTGTATTTGCTTCTTTTCCCCCACGGCTCATTCCAAAGGATAGATGGCTAATCAATTGTATCGCGGTATTATCTCAAGGTTACAGCCGTTTTATTACAGATACCTCTTTAGAAGAAGAGGGGGCAGAGTGTGTCGTATGATCCCAGATAAGATCTTTTCGGGTGAAATCGCCCTCAAATGTTTTAAACTGGCTCCAGATATCTATCCCCAAAAGATTCCATTTCAAAACGCCGGTTGCTGCATAGTGCCGGTTATTGAAAAGCACAGTTGCTGTCTCCCATTCAACACCGACCACAGTGCCGGTCAGTTCCGCGCTCTTATTAATAACGGTTCCTGCAGAGTCTGTTGCACAATCCACGATAAGACCATTGATCGGGCTTAGCTTTATTTTATGAGAATAGAGACTTTGGCTATTTCCATTACTTGTTTGGCTGTTGCTTTTGACACTCTCTCGAGGGTGCGAGCATTGTCCGTTAAGGATAATGATTAAAATAATAACCGGCAAAAGCCCCATTTCTCGTTTGACAACCACGATTGCTCTATAAAGCAGGTACAAAAAGTACAAGAGAAGGCCAATATTGAGGATTGCCCAAAATATGTAGAACATAATATTCGCTTATTGATTGAGTTTAATAGTCTTGCAGCGATTGAAATAGAGGATCCCCGCCAGCCAGAAGAGAGTTAGAAAGCCAAGTATCCACATGGTTTTCTCTACGCGTTGAATTCTTCGGTTATTGATTACTTCGAATATCCCGATGAAGCTAAAAGCCAGCGTGAAAAATAGCCCAAGTATAGTCAGGGTACTACCGTCAACCAAATGAAGGATTTTAATAACTGCTCCGGAGATAGAGACCAAGAGGGCAATCACATACCCTGCTAAGAAAAGTGTTGGATTTTTCATGATATTATTAATGTATATCTTCCCATCGGTAAGAACCGAAGGGGAATTGGTTAAGCAATACTATGACAACGTTATAGCCAACGTTGCAAATGTTACATTATACTCTCCTTGATTGAAAATAGATAGAAGTAGCTTTATCTATTTCAGGCTATACTTGATTGGCAAAGTAAATTGCACTGCAACCGGCTCTCCATCTAGCGTCCCCGGCTTCCATTTAGGCATCAAGGAAACAACCCTTTTAGACTCTGCATCTCCATCTGGATGAAGACTCCGCAAGACTTTAATATTAGTCAGAGTTCCGTCCTTCTCAACATAAAATTGAAGAATAACAACTCCCTTCACACCGTATTCCTGCATCGCAATCGGATAACGGATGTTTTGCGACAAAAAAGCCATCATCGCATTTACTCCACCCGGAAAATCGGGCATCGTTATAGCGGGGAAATACGTGATTTCCTCGCCTGCATTATTAAAGCATTTTCCTTCAACGAGTTTATCCTCTTTGTAGGTATCTCTTCTTTTGATTTGACCATTTATCCAATAGGAATAGTAGTACCCATTGAGTTTATCGGCTGTATATGCAACTTCTTTCTTCAGTTGTCCGTTGTCATACCACTCTTTATAGATTCCATCGAGCTTTTTATTGATAGATTTAGCTACATAATCATCAAAGATGTTCACCTTTCGGTTTTCGAAAGCCTTTATCACAAGATTGTCGGTGTTCTTTTTGAATTCGACAAGTTGCGGTTCTGCCTTTTTGATACTTCCCGATTTTAAATGGGTGATCTCTACCGGATGATAGACATCATACGGGTTCGGCTGTAAGGTTTTATACATTGTAGCCAGGTCAAGTGATTTCACTTTATTCCCCGTTCCGTCAAAGAAAAGGGTATCCTGCCCATAAACAATAGCTGCTACAAATAGCATGAGCTGAATCAGATAGGTTCGTTTTGTCATTGTAAATTGATTATTTATGATTGCTTTCTCCTCACAGTTTCTAACAAGGGGCAGATTGCTTTATTCTTTTATTTATCTCTCTTTCCTGAATACCCATTTCTTATCACAATCAAAACAGACATATGTTTTCTTATAGAAGGGGAAAAACACCCCGGTCAGTAAATAGCCCAGGATCGTCTTGAGATTCATCGCTTTCTTTATGCCGATGTTAGCGGAATGGCAGAAAGGACAAACTTGTTGGTTCGTGTCTTTAGTCAGGATTACAGTCTCTATTTCATTTAGAGCTGTGTCTGTATCCGGCTTTACAAAGCCTCCTTCGATGAGCAAAGTAACTCCCCGTTCTGCATCTCTCTCTTTTACCAGGACTTTGACGCCACCAATGGCATTCGAGTAGAGGTTATTGACTTGTGCTGTCAGCTCATTTTGCAGCGTAGTCTCTATTCCTTCCGATTCGAGATAGGAACAGGCCATGTGGGCTTCATGGGGTAGGGTGAAAGTAGTTAGTACGACGAGGTTTTCCATGATTGCGTTTTTGGAGGTAATTGGTTGGTTTTAAAAGGAGGTTATCCTATGGTGAAATAGTGGAATCCGAACTGCAATACGAGTACTGCAAGATTCAGTACGATCAAAGCAAGATTCAATAACCTTTTGAGCGCTTTGTCGTCAATGAGTTGTGCTAGAAATAGTATCGATAATAATGCTGTTACTACATTTCCAAAATAATTATTGTGCCATTTTACAAACACAGTTAGGCAAGCCATGATCAAATAGAACCCCAGATAGATATAATTATAGTTTTTCATTCCAATTAGACAGCTTTAGATTTTGTAATAATCAAATTGCACATTCAATATGAACTGTATGATTAACAGCACGGTTATTGTATATCGTAAAATCTGTTTGATCGCTTTATCTTCAATATATCCATTAAGTAAAGCCGGAATTAGAAGCAATAAAAACACTTTTATGGAATAGTCCCTATGTATTTTCTCAAAGATGATATCGAAAAGCATAAGCAGAACAAAGCCTGCATAGAAATATTTATCGTTCTTCATTTTAACTATGAATTATTTCAAGGAGATATAATGGAATCCAAAATCCAGGATACATAATATAACCCTAATAACCGGCAAAGCCTCTCTTAATATCTTTTGAATCGTCTTATCTGCAATCAAATTGAAGCAGAGAAAAACCTAACAGGTTTTCAAAACCTGTTAGGTTTGGGCTTATGAGACACTCTCGATGTTGTCATTAATTATTCTGAATATTGTTATTCGTTACTGGTGCCTCTTCGGTAGAGTGTGAAGCCGCAATCTCTATTATCTCGCGGGATTTGAGATAACGTGCATAAAACTCGGGGTTGTCCACACCAAAAGGAGCTACCATCAGATCAAGTTCATCGTCCAATAAGTCTTTGGCCTCTTTCAATTTTTGCTTAATTACAAGATTATTCTGAGTTACATCCCCTTTGGCAATCTGATTGGATGGAATAATCTCGGTAAAAGCAGCAATTGCTGATTCCAGGTTGTCTATTTTCACCTGTTGAGTATTCCATTTTAATAATTCAGTAGCATTCTTCTTTGCAAGATCTAATATAACGCGGGCAAAACTCTTTAAATCACTTTCGCGCATTCTGCCCAGAGACGTTTCAGATACATCCACAGTCTCTTTAATTTTTGGATCTTTGATCGAAGCGGCTAATGCCAATAACCCTGACTTCACAACAGTAATAGCAGTGATCAATTTTGTTTTAGTAATACTTTTTTGGGTGGTATTCCCTTTAGTTCCTCCGGTCTGAACATCATTAAGAGCATCGATCTCATTATTCAACGTTCCCAAATGATCAATCTTCTCTGTGATTACAGGATTATGAGTGAAGATTGATCGGTATTCATCCAAAATTTTGTAGCTTTTTGCCTGCATGACATGCTGATTAATTCCTTTTCTGTCCATTGCTTTAATGTTTTAGTTAATATTATGGTTGAAAACTCTTATTGCAATTGTTTTGCGAGCTATCTCCAAGACAAATTCACTCAATGCTTGATTGATATTGTCCATTTCATTTTAGTTATTCATTATTGCTTGTGTGATATTCCTCAATGCTTAAGCGATATTGGTCATTGCTTGAGTAATATTCTTCAATGCTTGGGCGACAAAGTCCATTGTTTGATCGACATTCTTCATTGCTTGAGTGAAAATGTCCATTGCTTAGCTATCAGACCTCATTGTTTGACTGATATACCTCAATGCTTGGGTAACAAAGTCCATTGTTTGATCAACATTCCTCATTGCTTGAGTGAAAATGTCCATTGCTTAGCCGTCAGGCCTCATTGTTTGAATGATATTCCTCAATGCTTAGATGACAAAGTCCATTGTTTGAATGATATTATACATTGTTTCTAGATATATTTAGCCTCGGATTGTAGCTTTATTATATCCTTTATTATTGATATACAGTCGGGTATCCGGGAAGAGCTTACAAATTCGCTCAATCTCCTGATCCGAAGCATTACCATTCAGCCTGAGCTCAGTGATCTTTATCTTGCCCATTGCATCGGGTATCTCGATTTTATCGACGAATGAAATCGTCAGGCTCTTGATCGAATCCAATCCGAGAATCTCTTCCGGCACTTTTTTGACGCGGATATTTATTCCTCCCCAATCCTTTTTAGCATCCTGACTCAGCTTATCTTTCAGGTAACTATCGTTGGCTTCTTTCCTGCGGATCATCCAGCCAATCTCGGGTCTCAATGTAAAATCATCCTTATCCTGACGCAATCCTATAAAGCCTGCCCAGAGTTCAAGGGGAGTCTCTTCGATCACTTTGCCTCCATCTACCATCTGATATTTGAGATCTACTTTTACCACCTCTTTCGGTAATCCTTCTGTACCCTTTAGTTCTTTGAGGTTATTACGATTCCCTTTTTTGTCATAGGGGAAAAATTTCACCATCCAGCCGTCTATGATATTGGGAGCGCCATATTTTTTCTGCGAATGGTACTTAAACATGGTTTGCCAAAAGTCTTGGTCCACGTTACCTTCCGATGCTTTAATGAATTCCTTCAACAGCGGATTCAGTTCATCAATCCACCAGGCGAGATCATATTTACGGAGTTGGTTGGCTTTTTCATGGATTTTCTTCCAATCCTCTGGAGTTCCTTCGAGAGTAATGCGCGGAATCCCGCAACCCATTCTCATAACGACATATTCGAAGTAAGGCTTCATGGCCTCCATCATGGTGATTTGGGAAGCAATCCGCGAAGTGATATTGGTTGTCGTAAAGTCCGCAGTCAATGTTTTGGAGAGGTCGGAGCCAATTGCTGCATCAATCTGGCCGGTAAATCCGGGGAAGACCTTTTCCCAGGGGCTGTTCGGATCATTCAGGTTGATGCTGTCATTTCTCACAATCAGCGTCGTCTTCCCGCTATAGGATACGAAATAATGCCGGAGTTTTTCTGAATTAATATTTACATGCTGTGCAAATCCCTGGCTGATCAGCAGCCATATCATATCGGGCGACAGCACAAACGGCCGATGATCGGAATATGCCTGATACATTCCCTGGAAAAACGAATGGTAATCGTAATTTACCAGTTCGCCCTTGCCTTTGCTTTGTGCTATGATATTGTATGCAATCTCCTTATTGCCTGTCCGGAGTTCGTAATCGCTTATGTTTAGATCCTTTCGAATCATCCGTTTAAAGGCGTCATTATAATCTGTCCCGATCAAGGCATGATCAGGCGCTTTGAGGCTTTCCACGAAGAAGTTTACGCCCTTTTGGGAATAAAGCATTGCTGAAGTAAAGAACAAGAGGGATAAAACAACCGTTCTCATCATTGTGTATTTAATGTATTTACAATCTCTTTGAATAAACAATGGTTAACAGATTGCAAATGTAGCGTTTCATTTGATTGCTGCAAATATTTGCAAAGAAATTTTTATTTGTGCCGAATTAACCAAAACAAACCAGTTTGAGTTGTAGATAAGTTTGGTAAATTTGGCATCCAATCATTTCAAGACATTTATAATACTCACATAAAATCTAAATTAGCGATGAGAAATATTTCAAATATCAATATCGGGGAAAGTGTCCGGAGGAGAAAGCTAATACTTAACGAGCCCAAATGTGATAATTCGGAAAGCATTATGGTTTATATCACATTTGGAACGTTCATTTTTTTCGCCTTTATCGGATTAGTCCATTTCAACTTTACTAATACGGATGAATCAAACTTAATAGTTATTCTTCCAATAGGAATTCTAATATTTAGTGTATATATCATATATCGAAAAGCTACGGAAAACCATTTATTAAAAATAAAAACACCTTACAACGATGTATCAATAAAGCAATTACTCCTTGAATATTCAAACAATGGAAGTTATGAGATCTATTTAAACACAAATGATTGTCTCATATTGAATGAAACAGACATCATAACAGACATAACCAATAGCCCATATAGAACAACCATAATTATCCTTATTGAAGATAATGCCGTTTATTTCACAGTAGTAAAAGATCAAATTAAACTAAACATTCCTGTTCTATTTACTCATTATATCATTCTTCATGATTTAAAGAAGCTGCTCAATGCCAGGTCGTAGTGAAAATCCCCAACCGGCATTTACCCTCATTCCCAAATAACCGCTATATTTGCTCCACCAAAATACACTACTACACTACATTTTATGATTAACACCATTCAGGAGATTCTTCAACACGAGGCGGATGCGATTCGCAACATCCCCGTCAACGAAGAATACGAAAAGGCCGTGCAGCTTATCATCGAAGCCAAAGAACGTCATGGCAAACTGGTTACCAGCGGCATGGGCAAAGCCGGCCAAATCGCGATGAATATTGCGACTACCTTTTGCTCTACGGGAGTCCCCGCTGTGTTTTTACATCCCAGCGAGGCACAGCATGGCGATTTGGGGATTATCCAACCCAATGACCTGATGCTGCTTATCTCCAACTCGGGCAAAACCCGTGAGATCCTGGAGCTGATTATATTGGCGCGACGCTTATATCCCGATCTGCAATTCATTGTCATCACCTCTAATCCTGATAGCCCCCTGGCAGAAGAGGCTGACGTGCGTCTCTTTACCGGAGCGCCCGCCGAGGTTTGTCCGTTAGGCTTAACACCCACCACATCCACCACTGTGATGACGGTGATTGGCGATGCGCTCGTGGTAAACGTGATGCAAAAGACGAACTTCTCAAAGCAGGAGTACGCAAAGCGCCATCACGGCGGCTACCTGGGCTCTGTATCGAGGGAAGAGTGACCTCCCCCGGCCCCTCCGAAGGAGGGGAGAAAGCATGGTATCGAAAAATTAGTACAAACATCAATAATCTGCACTCATATCCCCTCCCTTTCGGGGAGGGGTAGGGTGGGACTTTCATTATGAGAAAAATCATCGGCGTAGGGGAGACTATCCTCGACTTAATCTTTAAAAACGAAGTGCCAACCAAAGCCGTTCCGGGCGGGTCTGTCTTTAACGGGTTGGTTACTCTTGGCCGCTTAAACGTACCAACCGCTTTCGTGAGCGAAGTAGGCAATGACAAGGTGGGACGTATGATCCTCGGCTTCATGAAGGAGAATAACATGTCCACCGAGCATGTTGACTGTTTCCCTGATGGCAAGTCGCCCATTTCGCTGGCTTTCCTCACCGACAGCAACGATGCCGAATACATGTTTTACAAGGATTACCCCAGCCAACGCCTTGATGTCGTATTACCCCGCATCAATCCGGATGATATTCTGATTTTCGGCTCATACTACGCGCTCAATCCGGCTCTCCGTGAAAAGATGACAGAGATCCTCGATTATGCCCGCGAACGTAAAGCGATCATCTACTATGATCCCAACTTCCGCAAAACGCACGCTCACGATGCAATCAGGCTCACCCCATCTTTAATCGAAAACCTCGAATACGCCGACATCGTCCGCGGCTCTGATGAGGACTTCGAAAACATCTATAAACTGAGCGACGCTGCTAAAATCTACAAGAGCAAGATTGAATTCTATTGCCCCAACTTTCTCTGCACACGCGGGGCTCAGGGTATCTACCTGCAAACTAAACGTTTCTTGAAGGAATTTGATGTCCCAACCATCACTCCTGTCAGTACCATCGGTGCGGGAGACAACTTCAATGCGGGGATCCTTTTCGGTCTGCTCAAATACAATATCTTACGCGATGATTTGCCGACTCTTTCCGAAGAAATGTGGAGCAAAATCGTGCAATGCGGCATTGACTTTTCTTCAGAAGTCTGCACCAGCTATGACAATTATGTTTCCAAAACATTTGCCGAAAAATACCTTTCTAAATAACGAATCGGGGCTTTACCTCGGTTAAATCTGTTTAATTTGGCGTTTTAACATAAACAAAAGCCCCATCAAATTCGATTATTCCCAATAAATTAGCGGCCAGCAAAGTTTAGGAAGAATATGTTTAACATCGGTTTTAAGACTGTATCATTTTATACCATACTGACGTTGTTATGTTCGTGCGCTACAAAACAAAATCTGGAGATTAAGTGTGTATGCGAAGAGGGACTGAAACATCAGGATACTATTAAATGGGAAGTTTTTCCGGAGACAGAGGGCTTAGTGCAAATTTTTTCCTCCGATTCCCCTGATGAATTTGACCTTACGATGCCCCTCACTTCCGCCCGCGTGAGTGACCGTATGAGTCTCGTTCCCAGACTCGATGGGAACCGGAAATACTTCATGCTGCTGTTTGATAACAAACAGCAGGTCTATGTCACCAACCGCAAAATCAATGTATCCGGCGTTTATAACTTCCGTGACATCGGTGGCTATACCAACGATGATGACCGTATCCTGAAATGGGGAAAGGTGTACCGTTCGGGTAGTCTTACCTCCATCTCCGACAACGGGGAAGAGCGTCTCAAAGATCTTCATATCAAAACAATCATCGACCTGCGCACCGACGAAGAGCGCCAGAAAAACCCGGACAAGATTAAAGGCGCCCGTGTAATCGGCTTCCCGATGAAGAACCCCATTTGCCCGACCATGGAGCAACGTTTGCTCGAAGGCAAGTGTATGCGCAACGATGCGGTCATCTATATGCAGGATCTCTTTTCAGGCTATGCCAGCCAGTACGATAAAGAGTTCACCCGCCTTTTTAACTATCTCTCCAGGAAGGAAAATTATCCGGTGCTGATTCATTGCTCCAATGGAAATGACCGTACAGGCTTCGTTACCGCAATGATTATGCAGGCGCTGGGAATGCCCGAAGATGAGATATACGAAGACTATCTGTTTTCGAATGACTGTATCAATATCCGGAATGAGGTGCAGTTTGGTGATCAACTGCCATCCGAAGGGCAGGAAGCCTTAACCATTTTATTATCAGCACAAAAGGATTTCCTGCAATATGCTTTCGAGAAGATCAGACAGGAAAACGGAAGCATGGATAAGTATTTGCAAAAAAAACTGAAGTTATCTCCACGAAAAAAGGAAAAAATACAACGTATTCTCTTAACCCGTTAGTTTTTTGTACCTTTGCGGGAAAAAATTAGATGAAGACATTTCAGGAATTAGGAATTTGCCCGCAAATTCTTTCCGCTATCGAGGATATGGGATTTGAAAACCCCATGCCTGTCCAAGAAGAAGTAATCCCCTATTTATTAAACGAAGATACAGACGTTGTTGCACTGGCTCAGACAGGAACCGGTAAAACAGCGGCATTTGGCTTACCTATCATTCAAAAGGTTGACCTGAAACTGGTTCGCCCGCAAGCTCTTATTTTATGTCCTACCCGTGAGCTTTGTCTCCAGATTGCCGGAGACCTTGCTGACTTCTCCAAATATATTGATGATCTGAAAGTGCTTCCCGTTTATGGCGGCTCAAGCATTGACAGTCAAATCCGTGCCCTCAAGAAAGGCGTACACATCGTTGTGGCTACTCCGGGTCGTCTGCTTGACCTGATGAACCGTGGAACTGTTCAACTCGATAACGTGAAATTCGTTACACTCGACGAAGCAGACGAAATGCTGAACATGGGCTTTACCGACAGCATCAACGCTATCCTCGCTGATGTGCCTGAGACTCGTCAGACTTTGCTTTTCTCGGCTACCATGCCTGCTGAAATCGCAAAAATCTCGAGAAACTACATGAAGAACCCAAAAGAGATTACTGTGGGTTCTAAAAATGAAGGCTCCAAAAACGTAAAACACGTTTACTTTACCGTTCACGCGAAAGACAAATACCTCGCACTGAAACGTATCGCTGACTTTTATCCCAACATATACGGAATCATCTTCTGCCGCACCCGCAAAGAGACGCAGGAGATTGCAGATATGCTGATCCAGGACGGATATAATGCCGACTCATTGCACGGAGAGCTTTCACAGGCACAACGTGACTATGTGATGCAAAAATTCCGTGTGAAAAACCTTCAATTGCTTGTTGCGACCGATGTTGCTGCACGCGGACTGGACGTTGACAACCTGACCCACGTAATCAACTACGGTTTCCCCGATGACATCGAGACTTACACTCACCGAAGCGGCCGTACCGGTCGTGCCGGAAAGTCAGGTACCTCGATTGCTATCATCCACGTGAAGGAAAAACATAAACTTCGCGACATTGAACGCATCATCCAGAAGAAATTCGAACTGGCTCACATGCCAACCGGTTATCAGATTTGCGAAAAGCAGCTGATGAACCTTGTTGACAAGCTGGAGAAAGTGGAAGTAGACGAATCGGAAATCGAAGGCTACATGTCAGCGGTGAACAAGAAACTCGACTGGCTGAGCAAAGAGGACCTGGTGAAACGTGTGGTTTCTCTCGAATTCAACCGACTGATCAACTACTACCGCAACGCTGGTGAAATAGATATTCCGGAAGAAAGATCAGGCCGTGAAGATCGCCGCAAAGGCGACAGAGGTGACCGCCTGAAAGGTGACCGCCAGGCTGAAGCCGGATTTACCCGTCTCTTTATCAATGTAGGTAAAAATGACGGACTCTATCCAAACCAATTGATTGACCTGATCAATACCAATATTGGCGGAAGAGTGCAGATTGGTAAAATTGACCTGATGAAAGCTTTTTCTTTCTTTGAAGTAGAAAGTGATGAGGCAAGAGACGTCATCAAAGGGCTTTCAAAAGCAGACTGGTACGGACGCCGACTCAACGTAGAAATCGCGCAGGGCAAAGGCGGTGGCGGTTTTGAAAAAGGTGGCCGCTCATCTTCCTTCGGACGTTCTTCTTCATTTGGAGGAGGCAAAAAAGGAGGGGACAAACCCGGAGGCGGTTTCCGCAAGAAAAAACAATACTAATTCCCGAAATAACGGTAAAGACGCAAAGAGCTGAAGAACAAAACTTCTATCTTTGCGTTTTTCCGTTTAAATAATACGCGTATGACTTTTCTGTTTCACCAAATCATATTCGGCCCGGTAAAAAGCCGCAGGCTGGGAGTCTCCTTAGGGATCAATCTTTTACCTACTGACGGTAAGGTCTGCACCTTCGATTGCATCTACTGCGAATGTGGCTACAACGAACAGGGTAGTGGCAGTGCTCTACCCAGAAGGGAGCAGGTCAGACGCGAGCTCAACATCAAGCTCCGGGCCATGCTGGAAGCTGGTGAAGCTCCGGATGTAATTACCTTTGCCGGCAATGGCGAACCTACGCTTCATCCTGAATTTGCCGGTGTGGTCGATGACACCATTGAACTACGCGACCTCTATTTTCCCAATGCCAAAATCAGCGTTTTGTCTAACTCAACCACAGTCCGTAAACCGGAAGTTTTCGAAGCATTGAAAAAGATCGATAACAACATCCTTAAACTTGATTCGGCTATTGACGCGACTGTAAAACTGGTCGATCGTCCGGTACAACAAAACTTTACGGTTAAGAGTCTGGTGGAAGAGTTGAAAAAGTTTGAAGGGAAACTGATTATCCAAACGATGTTCCTGCGCGGAATGCACAAAGGGCAAGAAGTGGACAACACTACCGAAGAAGAGGTGAAGGCCTATATCAAAGTCATCAAAGAAATCAATCCGAAACAAATCATGGTCTATTCGCTGGATCGTGATACTCCGGAGAAATCATTGCACAAAGTATCAGTCAAGGAGATGGAGCATATTGCTGATAAACTTCGGGCTGAAGGATTTTCTGTAGTGGTTTCAGGATAATGCCTGAGTGAAGGAAAAATAAAAGAGAAACGAACAAAGACTTGCTCATTCGGCGTCATTGTTCTTTTCTCTTTTTATATAGCTATGTAATGCTCAATT